>JAEUKG010001165.1 GCA_016794325.1 Myxococcales bacterium
CCGTTGCAGGTCGCGGTCGCCGCGTCGGTGAGCTTCGGCGGCGTCGCGATCGCGGCGAAGCGATAGCCGGTGAAGACGTCGATCAGGGCCGGCGCGCCGCTCGCGGTCCGGTCGATGGGCGCCTCCCAGCCTCCCGCCAGCAGGTTCGCCGCGCTCGTCGCGGCCTCGACCCCGTCGACGCGGACCCACTTCGTGCCGCCCGCGTTGGTGAGCCGCGACGCCGCGCTCGCCCCGTTCGACGGCGCCACGAGCGCCTTGTACTTGTTGGCGTTGGGGAGGGCCGCGGCGAGGGCGTCGCTCTGGCAGAGCGAGTCCATGGCCGCGACACCCGCGCTCGCGGCGACGGTCGCGCTCGAGACGAACGCGCGCCGCGTCGTGATGGCGGGGAAGGGCACGGGGCGCGCGAGGTCGTCCGCGAAGCAGTAGATGTGCTCGGTGGTCCCGCAGGGGCTCGAGTTGACGGTCGACCAGGGCCCGGTCCACTGGGTCCCGCTGACGACGCCGGTGCCGGTGGCGCCGTTCGTCCAGTCCGTGCAGTGAGCGTTGGGATAGGCGGTGAGGTCGGTGGCGGTGCCCGTGAACACGCGCTCGGCGCTGGGGTCGCCGACCTGCTTGACCCCCTTCTCGTCGAGCCAGAGGGGATTCCGGAGCTGGTTGTCGGCGAAGGCGGCCGTGGTCGGGACGAGGATCTTGCCGTCGACCCGCACGAAACCTCCGCCCGCGGTGAAGCGGTCTTTGACGTTCACCGCGCTCGTCGACAGGAACGCCTTGAACGTCCCCGGCAGCTTCGCGGCGTCGGCGAGCGCCGCGCACTTGGCGTCGGCGCCGGCGAGGCCGCCGAGGTTGCCGTCGTATTGCGCCGACGACACGAACGCGTAGTTGTAGCCGCTCGTCCGGAGCGTCACCGACTTCGGGCCGGTCATCTTCACGACGCAGGTCTTGCCCGAGCAGTCGCCGTCGAACCGGAAGACGTCGCCCGCGCTCGGCGCGACCGTCACGTCGGTGTCGGGATCGAACAGGCCGATGACCTTGTCGCAGGCGCCGGGGCAGCTCAGCCCCGCGGGGGTCGACTGCGCGGTGGTCGTCCCCCCCGGGCCCTGGAGGAGGGTGAGCTCCAGCGGGACCTTGGGCGAGAACGAGGCCGTGACCGTCTGCGACTCGGTGAGCTTGACCTCGCAGGTGGGGGTGAGGCCCTTGCAGCCGCCGCCCGACCAACCGACGAAGTTGTTCCCCGGGCCCGGCTTGGCGGTCAGCGTCACCGCGGGGGCGGTGGTGCCGCGCTCGTAGGTCTCGGTGCAGTCGGTGCCGCAGTCGATCCCAGGGCCGGTCACGGTGCCGAGGCCGTCCGTCTTCACGGTGAGGGTGACGAAGTCGCGCCCCTGCCCGCGCAGGGTGGCCTTCGTCGTCACCGTCTCGCCGGCCGAGAGCGCGATGCTCGACTTCACCTCGCCGAAGGCGGTCGGCGCGAACTCGAGCTCGATCGCGCACGACGCGCGCGCGACGAGGAGCACGCCCTTGCATCCGTCGTTCGAGATGCGAAACGCGCTGACGGCCTCGAGGGTCGCGGAGAGCGCCGCCGTCGGCTGGGAGCCGGTGTTGGTCACCGTGAAGCTCTTGCGCGCCACCTTGCCCACGTCGACGACGCCGAAGTCGTGCTCCACCGGGTCGATCTGGAGCACGCTCCCCGCTGGGCCCACGCCCCCGTCGCCGGGCGCGACCGGATCGTCCCCCACGCACGCCACCCCGACGAAGGCCGAGCAAGACACCGCGATCGAGACCCAAAAAGCGCGTCGAAACATGCGTCAAGTCTATGGTTTTCGATGGAGGGCCCGACCGTCCAATCGCCGTCCAAATGCCGCTCAACCGCGTCTACACTCCCCACATGCACCGAGGGGTAGGTCGGACTCGCCAGCGCGCGCTCTTCATCGGGCGCAGCGCGGAGCGCGACCGCCTCGCAACGTTGGGCGCCGGGCCGAGCGAGCCTCACGTCGTCCTCGTCCGCGGCGAGGCGGGGGTGGGCAAGACGTCGCTCCTGCGCGTCGCCTCGTGGGACCTCGAAGAGCAGGGGCACACCGTGCTCTGGCTCCTCGGCGGTCACGTCCCACCGATCACCTGGCGCGCGCGATGCGGCTCGCCGGCCGCGACGTGACCGATCCGTGGAAGGCGCTCGGGAGCGGCGAGCGCGCCGACGTGCTCGTCGTCGACGGCGCCGAGCAGCTCTGGCACTCGCTCGAGTGGATGTTCGGCGAGGCGCTCACGCGGAGCGCGGGGCCCGTCCTCGTCGTCCTCGCGAGCCGGGGTTCGCCCCCGACGGCGGTGCGCGCGCTCCTCGGCACGCACGGGACGGTGAGCGAGCTCCGACTGAGCGACCTCACCCGCGACGAGCTCGCGACCGCGATGACGGCCCGCGGGATCCCGCTCACGCACCTCGACGCGTTCGAGCGCGGCTCGCGGGGCAACCCGCTCGCGTTCACCCTCGCGGCCGAGCAGTTCGCCCGGACCGGCGTCGTGCCCCAACCCAAGTCCGAGGACGATCCGTGGCTCGCGCTGAGCCAGGAGTTCTTGCGGAACGCGACGAGCGCCGAGGAGGCCGACGCGCTGCGCGCCGCTTCGCTCACCCGCATCCTGGACGAGCCGCTGCTCGCGGCGATGCTCGCCAAGCGCGACGCCCACACGCCGTACCGCTTCCTCGCCGATCTCTCGTTCGTCGACGAGACGCACCGGGGGCTCATGCTCCACTCGGTGGTGCGCAACAGCCTCTTCGCCCAGCTCGAGGCGAGCGCCCCCGACCGGCTCTCGCTGCTCGCGGGGCGGGCCATCGAGCACCTGGTGGAGCGCGCCGCGAACGCCGATCTCCAGACCGCGTACGAGCTCTTCTTCGAGACGTTCTACGTCGGGCGGGCGACCAACCGGGCGAGCGCCAGCTTCTTCTGGGAGGGCGTGCGCCGGCGCGGCGTCCGCAAGGCGCGCGCCGAGGACCTGCGCTGGATCCGCCCGCAGATCGAGCGCTTCGAGGGCCGCGCGTCGCTCGAGTCGTTCGACCGCGTGCACGCGCTGCAGAGCGAGCGCGTCTACGTCGTCGCCAACGACGAAGACGAGTCCGAGGCGGTCATCGCCTGCGTCGACCTGAGCGCGCTCCCCGCGGCCGTCGTCGACGCGGATCCGGGGCTGCGGGCGGCCGCCCGCGCGTTCCCCGACGGGCGATGCCTCGTCCTCCGCTGGTGGTTCGCGCGCGACACGTACCAGGCCTTCGGGCCCGCGATGACGAGCCTGATGTGCGCCGGACCGCCGCTCACGATGAAGCTCGGCCCGATGCGCTACACGGTGGTCCTCGTCGCGGATCCCGATCGCTGGGAGCCGCTCGCCGAGCCGTTCGGGCTCGCGCGCGCGCCCTCGCTCGAGGTGCGGGAGCCGGGCTTCGAGCGCGGCGGCTTCGTCGGCGAGCTCGACCGGATCACCAACCCGCACGCGAGCTGGGCGCAGCGGACGCGCCAGCTCTTCTCGCTCCACGCGCGCGGCTTCGCCGCCCTCGCCCAGAACGCACCCCTCGCGGAGCTCGACCACGAAGCGTTCCACGACGCGGTGCGCGGGGCCTTGCCGGTCCTGCGCAGGCCGCTCGAGCTCGCCGAGTCGGAGCTCCTCACGACGGCGCTCGTCCGTCACGCGCCGCATCCGGTCCAAGAGCTCGAGGCCGTGCTCCGCGGCGGCATCGCGGAGCTCAAGGGCATCGCGGGCTACGCGGCCGACGGCGAGCTCCTCGAGGCCGCGTTCTTGGGCCCGCCGACGAAGCAGGAGGCCGTGGCCGCGGCGCTGCGCATCCCGTTCGGGACCTTCCGCCATCGGCTGCGTCGCGCGATCGCCCGCCTCGCCGAGCACCTCCATCGCCGGGAGCTCGAGCGCCGTAGCGGCGGTGACGCCGGCTGACGACGCCCGCCCCACCGGCGCCCGGTCAGCAGACGCCAAACGCCGAGCCGCCGCGAATCGCGCACCCGCCGCCCCGTCAGAGAGACGGGGGACACGGAGGTCTTTCGATGCGCGGCGTGTGGTTCTTCTCGTTGGCTTCGCTCGTGTCGCTGTCGCTCGTGGCCGTCGCGTGCACCGCGTCTCCGAGCGCCGACCCATCGCCCGGCGGCAGCGCCGCTGGGCCCAGCGCGGGCGGTGGGGGCGGCGGCGGCGCGCGGGGGAAGGTCTCCGAGGACGGGCTCGGCCCGTCCTGCACCCTCGGCGGCTCGCCCGGGCACGTCTCGGCCAAAGACGACGCGACGTGCGCGCAGGGCGTGTGCGTCTACGACGGCGCGCACGCGCTCACCCAGGAGAAGACGGGCCAGACCTACTACGACACGTATTGCTCCGCCGACTGCTCCGCGGCGGACTGCCCCACCGGTTGGGATTGCGCGGTCGCCGACGGGCGCCGGTCGGTGTGCGTGAAGCAGCCGGCAGTCTGCGGAGACGGCGTCCGGCAATACGGCGAGGCGTGCGACGACGGGAACGTCTCGGCGCTCGACGGCTGCAACGCCGACTGCACGGCGGTGCTCCCCAGCAGCCTGAACGTGATCGAGCTCGAGGCCAACCGCGAGAAGACGAAGCGGTGGTTCCCGAAGCTGCCCTACGACTACGAGCGAAACCTCGCCGTCATCGAGGAGGTGACCCCCGAGCGCGTCGCCTTGCGCTTCGCGGTGGCGCCGGTCCCCTACGTCTTCGTGCTGCGCATCCCGCGGACGGTCGGGGTGGTCGATCCGGCGTCGCCGACGGCGAGCGGCATCGGGTGGCTCGCCAACGTGAACGGCGCCGAGACCGACCTCTTCGGGACCACCAAGCGGACCGAGGTCGTCGCCATCGGCGCCGACAAACGCTCGTACCGTGTGCGCTACGAGGCCACGGGCGGGGCGCTCTCCGTCCGCGGGGAGCTCGTCGTCACCGTCCCGTCAGGCGCGCTGGGATACGCGCCGATCAAGGCCCGCAGTCGGCGGCGGTCGGCGCGGCGAACGTCACCTCGTCGAAGGTGACGTCGAGGTCCGGCGGGTTCGCGTAGGCGTAGATCACCGGGCCCACGCGGAGCGTGGCGGGAAGATCCGGCCGGTCGTAGGCGGCGGCGTCTTGCCACGCGCCCGCGCCCGTCCGCTTGCGCAAGCGGAGCGCGGAGCCGACCCGGCAGATGCGCAGCTCGGCGTCCGGTGAAGGCCAGCTCGGTCCGTCGTAGGTGCTGACGCTCGCCGCGGTGGTCTTGGTCTCGACCGACACGTCGTTCTCGTCGTAGCCGACGACGACGAAGACGTAGCTCTGCGCGGCTCCCGTCGCGTCCCGGGCCATCAGACCGCCGAGGTGGATCGGCTTGCTCGGCGGGCTCGAGGGGCTCGCCACGCTCCGGGCCGCCACCCGCGAGGTGACCATGAAGTCGCCGGTCACGGCCTTGTGGATCTGCGGCCTCTCCGAGGCGTTGAACCAGAGGCTCTGCGCGGCGGCGCGGACGCGGAGCGCGCCCCCGCTCACGGTGGTGGTGACGAGCTCGGGGTGGAGGACGCTCCAGCTCGGATCGAGCGCGGCGCCGGCGAAGTCGTCCGAGAGCGCGGAGAGGCCGCCCGAGCTCGCGCCGTCCCCTCCGGCGTCCGAGCCCGAGCTCCCGCTCGACGACCCGCCGCTCGACGA
>JAEUKG010001199.1 GCA_016794325.1 Myxococcales bacterium
TCACGCCCGCCGTGTCGACGAACCAGCTCATGTTCTCGACGATGCCGAGGATCGGGATGTTGACCTTACGGCACATCGACACCGCCTTGTAGACGTCGTCCGTGGCGACCGGCTGCGGCGTGGTGACCATCACGGCGCCGCTCACGCCGACCCGCTGCGAGAGCGTGAGCGCGACGTCGCCGGTGCCCGGCGGGAGGTCGAGGACGAGGAAGTCGAGCTCGCCCCACGCCACGTCCTTCAAGAACTGCTGGAGGGCGCCGTGGAGCATCGGCCCGCGCCAGATGACCGCCGCCTTCGGGTCCTCGAGCAAGAAGCCGATGCTCATCAGCTTGATGCCGAAGCGCTCGAGGGGGTCGATCGACTTGCCGTCGGTGGAGAAGGGGCGCCCGGACACGCCCATCATCGTGGGCAGCGAGGGCCCGTAGATGTCGGCGTCGAGCAGACCCACGCGGTAGCCGCGGCGCATGAGCGCCAGCGCGAGGTTCGTCGCGGTGGTGCTCTTGCCGACGCCCCCCTTGCCGCTCATCACGAGCACGACGTTGGCGACGGTGGGGACCGGGTCCTCCGGGCTGACGGCGCGCGCCCGCGGAGCGCCTTGGTTTTCGCTGGTCTCGGCCATGGTGATGCGAGGACCTAAGACCATTCGGCCACCGCGTCAACCCGAGCGTGGTCAGCTCGGCGGCGTGGCGCGAACGACGAGCATCTTGCGCTCGGTGAGCTCCTCGATGGCGTAGCGGACACCCTCGCGCCCGAGCCCCGAGTCGCGCGTCCCGCCGTAGGGCATCACGTCCACCCGCACGCTGGGGGTGTCGTTGACGACGAGGCCCCCGACGTCGAGGCCGTCGAAGGCGGCGCGGGCTCGCGACATCGAGTCGGTGAAGACACCGGCCTGGAGCCCGTAGCGCGAGCGGCCCGCCATCGCGATCGCCTCGTCCCATGCATCATACACGAATACGCTCAAGACCGGGCCGAACACCTCCTCGTCGACGACCGAGAGGCCGCGCCCCAGGCCCTCGATCGCGAGCACGGTGGCGGGGTGGCGGTTGCCCGCGCGCGCGCCCCCGGTGAGCCGTGACGCGCCGGCGGCGCAGGCCTCGTCGACCCAGGCCTCGACCCGGCGGGCGGCCTTCTCGTCGATCATCGGCCCGAGCTTCGTCGCCGGGTCGCGGGGGTCGGACACCTCGAAGCGCTTCACCTCGTCGAGGAGCAGCGCGACGAAGCGCTCGGCGATCGGCCGGTGCACGAAGAGGCGCTGGGTCTTGATGCACACCTGGCCCGCGAAGCCGAACGCGCTCGCCGCGACGCGCGCGGCGACCCACGGCAGGTCGCGCGCGTCCTCGTGGACGATCGCGGCGGCGTTGCCGCCGAGCTCGAGGACGACGTGCTTCTTCGACGCGATCGCCTTGAGGTGGTAGCCCACCGCCGCGCTGCCGGTGAACGAGAGGACCTTGAAGCGATTGTCCTTCACCAGGCGCTCGGCGATCGGCACGTCGCACGGGAGCACGGTGCACACCCCGGGCGCGACGTCGTGGAACAGGTCGCGGAGCGCGAGCGCGGTGAGCGGGGCCTGGGGGGCGGGCTTGAGCACCACCGACGCCCCACACGCGAGCGCGGGCGCGACCTTGTGGGCCACGAGGTTCAGGGGGAAGTTGAACGGGGAGATCGCGAGCACGGGGCCGCGGGGGACGCGGACCCAGTGCCCCGAGTAGCCCTCGGTGGCTTCGGTGACGTCGAGCGGGACGACCTCGCCGCCGATGCGGGTCGCCTCCTCGCTCGCCAGCCGGAAGGTCGTGACCGCGCGCGCGACCTCGACGCGGGCGAGGGCGATGGGCTTGCCGCTCTCGGCGGTGACGAGGCTCGCGAAGCGATCGGCGTCGCCCTCGAGGCGATCGGCGACGAAGCGGAGCAGGCCCGCGCGGCGATGGGACGGCGAACGCCGCTGGACGTCGAACGCCGCCACCGCCACCCGCGTCGCCTCCTCGGCGTGCGCCTCGGTGGCGAGCACGACCTCGGCGATGCGCTCGCCGGTCCACGGGTCGACGACCGGCGACTTGGGCCCGTCGGTGTAGTCGCTCGGGATGGCGATCTTGATGCAGGTGTCGGGCAGCTTCACCTGGCCGAATGTAGACCACCGCCCGGCAGAAGACACGCGGCGGCGCGCGACCGACCCTCGGGGCCGGACCGCGCGCCGCGCTCCCTCCCGCTTCGCTCAGTTCGTGCTGACGGTGCCCGCCACGGCGGCGGTCGCCTGGGTCGTCGTCGCGACGTCCTGCGCCGCGTCGGCGGCGCTGCCGACCATGAGCGGGATGCAGGCGGCCTTGATGTCACCCACGGCGGACAGGTTGCCGCTGATGGTGCCGCCGACGTTCGCGATCGCCTTGGCGCGAGCCTGCACGCCGAAGATC
>JAEUKG010000500.1 GCA_016794325.1 Myxococcales bacterium
GGTGAGGGGTCAGTCAGGGACACCCATCCGTGGCGTGAAGCTCGACCCGGTAGCTCCGCTTCGCGTCGATCGGAAGCTCCAAGGTTTCGGTCGAGTCATGTCCACGAAGCCAGTCCTCTCCCAGGACTCGTTCCGTGCTCGCCGCTGTTGTCATGATGGAGAAGCGCACTTGCCCATCATCGACAGCCTCAACCCTCAATGAGCCTTCCGCTCGCTCGTACGACGCCACGCCCGCGGCTGTCGAAGTCGTACCGGACCTCTCGTTGATGACATTGCAAGCACCGCCGAGCTGATGCACGGTGGCACCCGCGACAATCGACTCGCGACTGATGACGTAGTAGCTCCGTTGTGAGTCGCAAGCGTAGAGCGCCCAGAGTGAGAGGAGGGCGCCAAGAAGGGGAGAGGAAGCCCGTCGCTGAGCTCGAGCTCGTCCACGACGACGAGGAGGTCCCGGTGCCTCGAGCGGAGCGCCATCAGTCCTGTTGGAAGACATGGACTCAGAAGTCCATTCCGCCGCAGAATGTGTGGGCGGATTGGTAGGAGCTAGAATTGACGTTGCCGAAGACATCGAGTTCCGGCCACGGCCACGGGCCAGCCAGCCACCACCACTGCCGATAGGTGCCTTGCGCGACGGCCCAGGCGCCATAGTAGCCGCCCTCCATTCGCATCTCGAAGAAGCTCCCCCAAGGGCCAGACTGGCATACGACGGTATCGTATCTCGAGAGATCGTAGCCGTACGCGTAGCTATATCCGTAGTCCACGTTGTGCCAAGTCATGTCCCCGTGGTGGCTACATATGTTGTGGTAGACCCAGTTCCCATCGCAACACAGGTTGCCACACCACGTCATGGTCGTCACATTCGCGGGCTGGCCGCCAGATCTGCCGTATCCGCTTTTCGAGTGACCTGACGACGGCTCGGCGGAACGCCAAGTATCCTCACCATCCATGTCAATGAGAGGGGCCGTGCTGGTGGCCAGAGAAGCTGCCGACACTTTGACCTCGGCGTTCGAGCTATCCGCCTGTGGATGCTCCGCTCTCCTCAAGCGGGAGGCCGAGGGCTTCTCGCCGTCCTTGGACAAGCGTTCCTCGATCTCGTAGAGCTTCTCTGGGACTGGATGCTTGGGCTGTAGGAGCCGATGGAGTTCGACGAGTCGATTCGCTTTGACATACTGGCGAAGTCGTCCGAGACCGGGGGTGCCCTCCGCCTTGCCATGTACGGAGACGAGGACTCGCGCTCCGAGATCGTACACCTCGAGCGTGGTTGCCCCATCCACCTCGATGACCACATCCGGTGGTGGATGCTCTTCGTGCAAGTGATGCCCCGCGCCTGCAACCGGACCATCCATGGCGTCGGTCGTGGACGTGGCCTCCACCCCAGAGCACGCGAGGAGATTCAGAACGAACGCGACCAGACCCAACCGTAACCCCCTCATGAGTCCTCCTCTGCTGAGTGTTGGCGATGGGAAAGATGCTGCCCACGACGGCCGACACTGCGACGATCATCATACTGGCGCGAGGGACGAAGTGCCACCCGACTTGGGGCAGCTGGGTTCGTCGTAGCCGCATCATGCACCACTTGCGCAGTCTGGGCGATGTGCGCAGCCGCGGATGCTCCACCGGTAGACTGGCTTTCTCCTTCCATTCCATTTCCATCACGACTTCGAGGGGCTTCTGCGCCCTCTCCTCTTTGCGGTACAGGGTCCCACCCCACCCGTGGGCGACTCCGTCGCGCCTGAAGAGGGTGCACGGAGTCGAGCTTCGGTCACCTCTTCAGCGCGCGGTGAGGCGGGGGGCGCGGGGGAGGCGGGCTTCGATCTTGGCGCCGCCGAGGTGTCCTCGGGTGGCGGACAGCGATCCGCCGATCCGCTCGGCGCGGCGGCGCATGATGCCCAGGCCGTGGCCCGGCGGTCTCGGATCGGGGTAGCCGCGGCCGTCGTCCTCGACCGAGAGCGCGACCTCGTCCTCCGTCGCGTCGAGCCTCACCACGAGCCGCTTCGCGCCCGCGTGCTTGATGGCGTTGGTGGTCGCCTCGCGGGCGATCCGCCGCACCGCGTGCGCGAGCAGCGGGGCGAGCGCTCCCTCGCCGGTCGACGCGAAATCGAGGGTGATCTTCGCGGCGGCGCAGGCGTCCCCGATCGCGCGCGCGAGCTCGCCGGAGATGCCGGCGACGTCGGCGCCGCGCGGGGCGAGCAGCCGCTGGATGGCGCGCACCTCGTCGAGGCCGTCGCGCACCGCGGCGCGCGCGCCGTCGAGCGCGAGGGGCTCGGCCTCGGCCTCCCCGAGGAGCATCGCCGCGCGCGCGAGGCTCGCGCTCACGCCGTCGTGCACCTCCATGAGCAGCGCGTCGCGCTGGTCGTCGAGCGCGCGGCGTCGGTCGTCGGCGCGGGCGAGGGCCGTCTCGACCCGGCGCCGGAGCTCCTCGGGGGCGAAGGGCTTGGGCAGGTAGTCGTCGGCGCCGGCGGTGAGCCCGCGGACCCGCTCGTCCACCTCGGCGAGCGCCGAGACTAGCACGACAGGGATAGGTCCGAGGTCGCGCCGCGCGCGGGCGGCGCCGAGGACGTCGTAGCCGCTGCCGTCGGGGAGCATGACGTCGCTCACGACGACGGCGACCGACGGCGAGAGCGCCTCGCACGCGGCCGCGACGGTGGCGGCGCGGGTCACGGCGAAGCTCGGGGCGAGCGTGCGCGCGACGAGCTCCGCCATGTCGTCGTTGTCCTCGACGACGAGGACGAGCCGGCGCCCGGCCTGCCCCGGCGCCCGGGGCGCGGCGGGGCGCGGCGCGGCCGCTGCCTCCGCGGCGCGGGCCGGCGGGTCGACCGGCGGCTCGTCGGTCGCCGGCAGCGAGAGGCAGAACGTCGCCCCGCCGTCGGCGCGCGCGAGGGTGAGCTCGCCGCCGCTCGCGCGGGCGAGCTCGCGCGCGAGGGGCAGGCCCACGCCCGCGGAGCGCGTCCCGCCCTCGTCGAACGAGACGAAGCGCCGGAAGATCGCGTCGCGCCGCTCTTCGGGGACGCCGGGCCCGTCGTCCTCGACCTCGGTCACCACCACGTCGCCGCGGCGCGCGAGGCGCACCCGGACCCGCGCCGGTGCGCCGTCGGCTCGGCGCTGACGCGCCGCGTTCGCGAGGAGGTTCGTCAAGATGCGTGCATAGTGCACGGGATCGACGCGGGCCGTCGTCGGGCCCGCCTCGGAGGCGACCTCGATGGCGCCGCCGGGCGGCGCGAGCTGGGCGGCGGCCTCGGCGGCGAGGCGCGCGAGATCGCACGGCTGCGCGCGCACCGGCATCTGCCCCGCCTCGAGCCGCGCGAGGTCGAGGAGCTCGGCCGCGAGGTCGGCGAGGGCGCGCGCGTTCGTGGCGACGCGCGCGAGGGCGGCGGCGTCGGCCGGGTCGGTGGCGGCGGCGCCCAGGATCTCGGCCTCTCCGCGGATGACGGCGAGCGGCGTGCGCAGGTCGTGGCTCAGGTTCACGAAGAGGCGGCGGCGCAGCTCGTCTTCGGCCTGGAGGCGCTCGTTGGCGAGGACGAGGGCGCGCCGCGACGCGAGCTCGGCGAGCGCGAGGCGGTCGCGGGCGGCCGCCGAGACCACGAGGGCGCCGAACGCGAAGCCCACGACCGTGATCGACATCACCCAGAGCTGGCTCGCCCCGACGAGGGGCAGCACCGACAAGGACAGCGCCGCGATCGCCGCGATGGCGAGGTTCGCGCGCCAGGAGAAGCCGGCGAGCAGGCACACGACGATGCACGACAGCTCGAGGCTCGCGACCTTGCTCGGCAGCTTGTCGGCGGGCATGAGCGTGAAGCCGACGGTGCTCACCAAGGCGATCGCCGCCCACCCGCCGACGCTCCAGCCCTCGAGCGCGCCCACCCGCCGCGGGGCGCGCAGCCAGACGAGGAACGCGGCGGCGACGCCGATCTCGACGCCGCGGACGACGAGGGCCTGCCCGAGGGTGAAGACGGCGCGGTCGACCAGCGCGAGCGACACCACCCAGATGGCGATTCCGGCGGCCCAGATCCAGCGCGATCGGAGGCGGATCCGCTCGGCGCGCTCCTCGTCGAAGGCGCGGGAGAGCTCCGGGTCCGACGGCGCCGATCCGAGCTTCGCTCGAATCCACGAGCCCTCGGGGCTCTCGCTGGCGGTCCCCATGAAGGGCAGTATACTGGCCGCGTGTCACGCGGGGTGATCGTGCTCGAAGACGACCCTCACATCCGGCGCGGGGTGGTGCGGCAGATCGCGTCCACCGAGGGCTTCCGGGTGGCCGGGGAGGCGGGCGACGTCACCGCCGGCCGCGCGCTCGTCGAGGGGAGCGGCGCCGCGCTCGGCGTCTTCGACCTCGAGCTCGAGGGCGGCAGCGCGATCCCCCTCATCCGCGAGGCGACGGCCCGCGGGATCGCGGTGGTGGTGCTCACCGTCTGGGACGACGACGACAAGGTGTACGAGGCGCTGTCGGCGGGCGCGGCCGGCTACCTCCTCAAGGGCGACGCGGCGACGAAGGTCGCCGAGTCGCTCCAGATCGTGGACGAGGGCGGCGCGCCGATCTCGCCGACGATCGCCCGTCGCCTCCTCGACGACTTCCGCGCGCGCGCCGCCCCCGCGGCGCCGGCGCCGGCCGACACCGCCGCCGAGCACGCGGAGCTCACCCCGCGCGAGCGCGAGATCATCGAGCTCTTCGCCAAGGGCGCGACCTACGACGACGTCGCGCGCATGCTCGCGATGAGCGTCAACACCGTGCGCCACCACGTGCGGGGCATGTACAAGAAGCTCCACGTGAGCTCGAAGACGGAGGCGGTCACGCTGGCCTACCGCCTGGACTCGCGCGCGTAGCCTGACGGGGATAGTCCAAGTCCAGACGTCCGGACGGCGAGGTCCAGGCGTCCGGACTTCCAGCGACTTCGCCGCCGTCTGCACCCCAAGACCAAGAAGAGGTGCCCCCACCCGCCCGTCCTCGCCGGCTTCGCCGGCTCCGGGCGGTCGACCTCCCC
>JAEUKG010000502.1 GCA_016794325.1 Myxococcales bacterium
GCACCTGCGCGGGCGCGCGGCGGCCGCGCGCGCTGCGTTCGCCTCGGCCGCCGAGGCCGCGTCCCGCGAGGGCTCGCTCGTGGAGGAGGCCACGTACCTCGTCGGCCTCGCCGCCGCCGCCGCCGATCTCGGCGACGTCGCGAGCGCGCTCCCCGCGGCGACCCGCGCCGCGCTCCTCTGGGAGCGCCTCGGGCAGCCCGCGCGCGCGGCGCGGGCTTGGCTCGCGCGGGCGAGCGCGCTCGTCACCGTCGGGGCCTCCTCCGAGGCCGAGGTGGCCGCGGGCCTGTCTCGCGCGCTCGCGCGGCAAGCGGCGGACGTCGCCTGCGACGTCTACGCGGCGTGGTGCCTCGCCGAGGCCCTCCCCGAGGGTGATCCCCGCGCGCGCGACCTCGTCGTGGCTGCGCACCGCCGCGCCACCGAGCTCGGCGACGAGGACCGCGTGCGCTCGGTGGCTCGGCTCGTCACCCACGCGCCCGACGTCGCGGAGGCCGAGCGCGCCTCCGTCGATGCGTGTATGGAGCACGCTTCTCCCACCGCCCGCTGGGAGCTCGTCGGCGCGCGCGCGGCCCGGCTCGCGGCGACGGGCGACGCGACCGGCGAGGGGCCCGCCGTCGTCCGCGCGCTCCTCCGGCTCCTCGCGGAGCCGGCGCCGGTGGGGGCTCGCGGGCCGGCGCTCGACGCCGGGGCTCGCCTCGCGCGCGCGCTCGGCGACGGGGAGGCGGCGCGGCGCCTCGAGCGCGCGCGCGGCGAGGCGGCGGCGGCGCTGGTCGCGTCCGCGCCCCGCGAGCACGCCGCGACCCTCGGCCGCGTCGCGTGGGCGCGCGCGAGCGAGGAGACCGCCGACGGCGGGTTCAGCTCCGATCAGGTCGCCCAGCTCGGTCGCATCGTGCGCTCGCTGTCGGAGCGCGAGCGCCTCCGACCCCTCTTCGAGCAGGTCCTCGACGCCTTGGTGTTCTGGGCGGGCGTCGAGCGGGGGCTCCTCCTCCTCGCCGCGCCCGGGGACCGGCTCGTCGTGCGCGCCGCGCGCAACCTCGGCCGCGGCGATCTCGCGGGCGAGCAGCTCGCGCTCTCGACCAGCATCGCCGCGCGCGCGCGCGACGAGCGGCGGCCCGTGATCGCCACCGACGCCCTCGCGCAAGTGGGGGACTGGCAGGCCTCGGTGCACGCGCTCGGGCTGCGGAGCGTCCTCGCGGTGCCGCTGGTCGCGCGCGGCGAGTGCCTCGGCGTGGTCTACCTCGACGACCGCGCGCGGCGCGGGGCGTTCGGGCCGCGGGAGCTCGCGTGGGTGGAGGTGGTCGCGAGCCAAGCCGCGAGCGCGATCGCCGACGCGCGCGATCAAGCGCTCCTGCGGCGCGCGGTCCGAAAGGCCGAGCGCGCGCGGGCGCGGCTCGCCCGCGCGCTGGAGGCGAACGCGGCCGAGCTCGAGACCACGAAGCAGCGGCTCTCCCTCGCGCGGTCGCGCGGGGAGACCCGGCACGAATACGCCGCGATCGCCGGGCGGAGCGCGGCCATGGTCGAGATGCTCCGCACCGTCGATCGCGTGACCTCGAGCGACGTCCCGGTGCTCCTCCGCGGCGAGTCGGGCACCGGCAAGGAGCTCGTCGCGCGCGCCATCCACGACAACGGCCCGCGGGCGCGGAGGGCGTTCGTCGCCGAGAACTGCGCGTCGATCCCAGAGCCGCTCTTCGAGTCCATCCTCTTCGGTCACCGGCGGGGCGCGTTCACCGGCGCCCACGCGTCGCGCGTCGGGCTCTTCGATCTCGCGGACGGGGGCACGCTGCTCCTCGACGAGATCGGCGAGATGCCGGCGGCCGTGCAGGCGAAGCTCCTGCGCGTGCTCCAGGAGGGCGAGGTGCGGCCGGTGGGGGCCGAGCGCGAGCACTCGGTCGACGTGCGCGTCATCGCCGCGACCCACCGCGATCTCGCGGAGATGGTCCGCGAGGGCCGATTCCGCGAAGACCTCTTCTATCGCCTCAGCGTGGTGCCGATCACGGTGCCCGCGCTCCGCGACCGCGCCGAGGACATCCCCGAGCTCGTGGCGACGTTCACCCGGAAATACGCGCCCGAGCGCGAGGTGGTGGTCACGCGGGCGGCGATGGATCGGCTCGTCGCGTGCCCGTGGCCCGGCAACGTGCGCCAGCTCGAGAACGAGATCCGCCGTGCCCTCGTGCTCGCGGAGGGCTCGATCGACGTCGCCGATCTCTCGAGCGAGGTGCGCTCCGGCGCGCCCTCGGGGGCGCCGCCGCCGCGCCTCGCGCTCCGCGAGCGGGTGGATGCGCTCGAGGCCCAGCTCGTGCGGGAGGCGCTCGACCAGACCCGCGGCAACCAGACGCGCGCGGCGGAGCTCCTCGGCCTCTCGCGCTTCGGCCTGCAGAAGATGATGAAGCGCCTCGGCGTGTGACCCGCCCGCGTCAGGGGAGCGCGGCTGCCGCGCGGGCGATGCCGGCCTCGGCGGCCGAGAGCTCCCCGATCTCGGTGGGGGCGAGGGTCGTCCGCTTGCTCGGCAGGCGAACGATGTATTCTGCATGTTCATCGCGCACCCACCGCAGGGTGGGGTCGTGCCGGTAGCCCCAGCTGTCGACCCACACGAGGCGGTCGAGGGCCTGCGCGGCGTCGAGCACCGCGTCGTGGTGGTCGGCGGCGAGGCGCACGAGCGCGGGCTCGAGCGAGCGCATGGCGCGCGCGAACGCGTCCATCGCGGGGACGAAGAGCGACGCCGCGCCGCGCGGCCGGTCGGCGTCGAGATCGGCCGGGAGCTCCTCGCGCGGCCCGAGCCAGAACGCGAGCGCCGCGTCGTCCATCAGCGGCACGAGCTGAGGTCGGAACAGGGCGAGCACCTTCGAGACCGCGGCCAGCGAGGCGCCGGCGCCGGCCTCCGACAGGACGGCGACCGCCCGCGCGGCGTAGTCGCGGTCGCCCTCGGCCGAGAGCCAGCCCTCCGGGGACATCGACTCGCCCACCGCGTCGAGGAGGCCGATCCACGCGTCGCGGCCCTCGGGGGTGAGCCACGCGCGGAAGGTGATCGAGGTCGCCTTGGAGTTGACCATCCAGCTCGCGGGGAGCGCGAGGGCGAGCACGTGCTCCGGCGCGGCCCCCGTCGCCCCGAGGATGCGGAGCTCGTGGGCGGCCTGGTCGTAGCCGTAGGCGCCGGGCAGCGACGCGCGCCACGCGAGCTTCGCCGCCGGCTCGGTGAAGATCCAGTCGCGCAGCCCGCGTCCTCGCACGAGGCGGAGGGGCGGGGCGGAGGCGGCGATCGGGTCGGCGGCCGCGCTCGTCGTGCTCACGGCGCGCCCGCGTCCTTCGCGCACCGGAAGCCGACGCTCATGTGGCCGCTGGTGCGCCAGAAGGGATAGCGGGTGCCGGTGCGCAGCGCGCTCACCGAGAAGTCCCAGGAGCCGCCGCGGAGCACGCCGCGAGCGGTGGTGGGCTTGGGGGCGACGTAGGGATCGGTCACGGGATCGCTCGTGTAGGGCTCGAAGGCGTCGGCCGTCCACTCCCACACGTTGCCCGCCATGTCGAGCGCCCCGAACGGCGAGGCGCCTTCGGTGGTCGTCCCGACCTCCCACGTGCCGCGGTGATCGCCGCACGCGCCCTGCATCTTCACGAGGATGGCCTGGGCGCACGAGGTCGGCTCGCCCGCCCCCCAGGGGAAGGCGCGCCCCTCGGGCCCGCGCGCGGCGTACTCCCACTCGGCCTCGGTCGGCAGCCGCTTGCCCACGAACTTGCAGTATGCAATCGCCTGGCTCTGGTCGATGCAGTTGACCGGGTGCTTGGCGAAGGTGGGGTCGCGCATCGAGTGGCACACCCCGATGTCGGGCTTCTCCTCGTCGCCGTTGTGCAGCCGGTTCTGGGTGCAGGCCTTGGCCTTGAGGCACTCGTCGTAGGCCGCGGTCGTGACCTCGGTGCGGTCGAGGTGGTAGGGCTTGGTGATCGTCACCTTGTGCACCGGGAGCTCGTCGGTGTTGAGCCCGCCCATGTCGAACTTGCCGGGCGTGACCAGCACCATGCCGGGGGTGGCGCCGGCGTCGACGGCCTGGCCCGCGGGCCCCGTGCCCGAGCTCACCGTGACCGGCACGTCGAACGCGCGCCGCGCGCTCGGATCCTCGCGGGGCGGGGGCGCGACGGCGGCCGAGGAGGGCGCCGCGGGCGGCGCGCTGGACGCGGCCGTCGGCGGAGGAGGCGGCGGCTGGGGCGCGGGAGGCGCCATCCCGCGGCGGGCGAACCACCCCACCGCGGCCGCGGTCGCGACGGCGAGCACCGCGGTGAGCACGAGCGGCGCGCGCCGCGATCGGCCGGATCCGGCGTCGATCCGCGCCGGCGGCGCGCGCTCGGGCACGGCGCGCGCGGCCTCGGTGAGGGCCTCCCACATCTCGCGCAGATCGGCGAAGCGGCGCTTGGGATCGACGGCGAGGGCCCGTTGCAGGACGGCCTCGATCGCGTCGGGCACCACCAGGCCGGCGGCGCGGAGCGTCGGCCGCCGGGCGAGGTTGGTCGAAGCGAGATAGAGCTCGCCGACGTCGTCGCCGCCGAGGGCTGGCCTCCCGGACACGGTCTCGACGAAGACGAGCGCGAACGCGAAGACGTCGGTCCACGGGCCGACCAACCCGTAGGTCTTCTTGAAGAGCTCGGGCGCCCCGTAGCGCGGGGTCATGCCGAAGCTCGCGGCGCTCGTGCCGCCGCCGCTGCCCGGGGGCGGGAGCGACAGCACGCTCGTGGCCGCGCCCTTCGGAGAGGCAGCGCCGATGACGCGCGCGAGGCCGAAGTCCATGAGCTTGGCGCCGCCGCCCTCGAGGACGAACACGTTGGACGGCTTCACGTCGCGGTGCACGAGGCCCTCGGCGTGCGCGGCGCCGAGCGCGCGCGCGACGGGGGCGAGCACCTCCACCGCCTCGGCGATCGAGCGCCCGGCCTCGCCGCGGCTCAGGATGTCGACGTCGAGGGTGTGCCCGCTGAGCCACTCGGTGACGACCCACGGCGTGGTGATGCCCTCGGGCGAGGTGGCGACGCCGACGTCGAGCACCTCCGCGAAATCGTAGGCGGCGCGGGTGAGCCGCTGGGTGCTCTTCGCCTCGTGGATGAACGCCTCGAAGAACTCCTCGCGGGCGGCGCCCACGAGGCCGTCGGGGACGCGGACGCACTTGATGGCGACGCCGCGCCCGAGCCCGATGTGCCGCGCCCGGTACACCACGCCGAAGCTGCCGCGCCCGGCCACCCCCTCGACGCGGTATTTCGCGTCGAGGACGGCGCCGACCCATCCGAACGGATCCTCCCGGGCGTCGATCACGATCGCCCCATGTTACCCCACCGCCGGCGCGGCGGGGCGGGCCTCGGGAGGGGGGGGCGGGGCGAGCTGGGCTCCGGCCTCGGCCACGGCCTCGGTGGCGCGGAGGACGAGCTCCTGCCGGACGCGTGCAAACTGCACGAAATCGGCGGCCTCGACGTAGGCCACCGCCTCGATCTCGAGCGCCGCCTCGCTCCACGACTTCACCCGCACCGCGAGGTCGTCGCCGCGCACCGACTCGTGGTCGCGGAGCCGCGCGTCCAGGCCGGCGCACACCGCCTCCGCGACGTCGCGCTTGGTGCGCGCGTCGAGCGCGATCCGCAGGGCGCAGCGGAAGCGGTCGCGCGCGCCGAAGGCCTCGATGCGCATGTCGGCGAGCTTGCCGTTGGGGATGACGACGAGGGTGCGGTCGAGGGTGCGGATGCGGGTCGAGCGCAGGCCGATCGTCTCCACCGTGCCCTCGATGCCGTCGACCTTCACGGTCTCGCCGACCTTGAACGGCTGGTCGGCGAGGATCGACACCGAGCCGAAGAGGTTCTCGACCGTCTTCTGGGCCGCGAGCGCGAGGGCGACGCCGCCGATGCCGAGGCCGGTGAGCAGGCTCGCCACCGGGTAGCCGAGCTCGTTGACCACCGCCACGACGCCGATGACGTAGACGGCGATGCGCGCGGCGCGCTGCCCGAGATCGGAGAGGTGGGCGAGGCTCGGCTTCTCCTTGGCCTTCGCGCTCTCGGCGACGAGCTCGGCGATCACCCGCGTCGACTTGGCGAGCGCCCAGAAGAACGTGCCGAACGCGACGGCGTGCACGAACCGGAGCACGAGCTCCTCGGCCGCGAGGTAGAGCGCGAGCCTCGGCAGCGCGAGCACGAAGACGACGAGCGTCCAGCCGAGGCCCACCGGGCCCGAGAGCCGGTCGGCGAGCTTGTCGTCCCAGGTGGGCTTGGTCCGCTTGGCGATCGCCTTGGCGATCGACGTGGTGAGGGTGCCGAGCAGGCGCCCGACGATCAAGCAGGCGAAGAAGAGGAGCGGGATCGCCAGCCACTGCCAGAGGAGGAGCGCCTTCGGGCCCTCGCGAAGGAGCACCGGCGGCAGGTGCTCGCGGAGCCACCGGTCCTCGAGGCCGTCGTAGGCCTCGCGGGCGGTGGTGACGGTCTGGGAGGTGAAGACCCAGCGGGCCTCGCGCTCTCCTTGGGCCTCGCGGCGGGCGACCCGGACGGGCGCGAGCTTGCCTTGGCGGTCGCGGAGCTTCGCGATCTCGTCGGTGCCCGGGGGCAGCCGGTCGTCCTTCTTCCCCGCCGATTGGGCCGAGATTTGCTCGAGATCCACGGTCACGAAGCGCGCGAGCACGATGTAGAGCTGGCGCGCGAGCTCGCGGGGCGGCGTCTTGTCGCCGCGCGGCGCCTCGACGAGATCGGCCGCCGCCTCGAAGTCGCCGCGCCGCCCGAGGTCGAGGAAGCGCGACACGCTCGCCCGCGGCGAGTCGGGCATCACCTCCTCGGCAGCCGCCGCCGCCGCGCTCGCCGA
>JAEUKG010001218.1 GCA_016794325.1 Myxococcales bacterium
CCCGCGCATGGTGAAGAGCTCCGCCCCGCGCCGGCTCGCGCGCCCGGCGACGGAGTCGCCGTCGATCTCGAGCTCGATCGCGCCGAGCTTCTTGGGATAGCCGAGGAGCTCGCGGCCGGTGACGAGCGCGACGTCGTCGTCCACGATCATCCACGGCGAGCACACCGCGCGCACCCCGAGGTGGCGCACGTGGAGGAAGAGCCCCGCCTCCCGGTACGCCGAGCCGAACGACGTCCACGGGAACCAGGCGAGGAAGAGGGTGGCGCGGGCCGGCGACGCCAGACCGAGCGACCGCGGCAGCCAGCGGCGCGCGGCGCGAGGGTCGACCGGCATCTCGGCCGCCAGGTAGTGCGCGCGCTCGTAGAGCCGCCGGCCCCCCGCGCGCACGCCGGCCATGCGCCCGAGCCGCGACCAGTAGCTCTCCGCCCTTGCGCCGTCCATGTCGAGAGTATACACCATGTATACCGTCGCGCCAGCGACTTCGCTGCGCGAGTTGACACCACCCGGGGGCCCCGTAGAAACATGGCGTCTTCATGCCGAACCGAGCCGCATCGTCACCGATGGCCCGACGCCTCGCCCAGGGGGGCGTCCTCGCCGCCGCCGCCGGGGTGTTCACCAAGCTCGGCTTCGCCAAGACCCGGGTGGAGGACATCCTCGACGCCGCCGGGATCGCCCGCCGCACCTTCTACAAGCACTTCCAGAACAAGGACGAGGTGCTCGCCGCGATCTACGAGATCGCGACCGCCGAGCTCCTGGGCGCGATCCGCGCCCAGGCCGAGGGCTCGCCGGGCAAGCCCCTCCGCGCGATCCGCGACGCGCTCGACGCCTACCTCGACTACCACGTCGAGAGCGGCGCCCTCGTGCGCGTGCTGTCGGAGCAGGCGATGCGCGCCGACTCTCCCCTCGCCCCGCTGCGGCGCCGCTTCCGGGCCGACCTCGTGCGGGTCCTCGGCGACGCGGTCCTCGCGGAGACGGGGCACCGCCACGACCCCTTCGTCTACCTCGGGCTCGTGTCGGCGCTCGAGGGCGTGTCGCTCGAGCTGCTCGAGTCGGGCGCGAAGGCGGCCGACGTCGAGCGCGCGCGCAAGGTCATGCACCGCCTGCTCGACCACACCCTCGCCTGAGCGGCGCGGCGGCGTCGCGTCAGCGGTCGCGCGGCGGCGCGTCGCCGTCCATGGCCCGGGGGTCGATCGCCCTGGCCTTGTCGGCGAAGCGCGCGGCGGCAGCGGCGTCGCCGCCGTGGGCGTACACCCGCGACGCGGTGGCGAAGAGATCGGCCGACACGACCGGCGTCGCGAGCGCGCGGTCGATGGTCGCCCTCGCCTCCGGCCACTTCCCGGCCTCGGCCTCGGCGCGCGCGAGCGCCACCCAGCTCGTCGCGTTGGGGCGGAGCGCCGCGTTCTTCTGCAAGAGATCGAGCGCGCGGGCGCGGTCGCCGACGTCGGCGTAGTACTCGGCGGCGTGCCAGTACATCGCCTCCGGGTGCTTGGCCACGAGGCGCTCGTAGCCGGCCTTGGCGCGCGCCGCGAGCTCGTCGGCGCGGGCGCGCTTGCCGCGCGCCGCGTACAGCTCGGCGAGCGCGTGGGCGAACTCGGGGTCGTCGGAGAGCGCGACCACGCGCTCGTAGGTCGCGGTCGCCTCGTCGTCCTTGCCGAGCGCGTGGAGCGCCTCGCCGAGGTGCTCGAGCGCGGCCACGTACGTCGGCATCCGCAGCGCCGCCTCGCGGAAGAACGCGATCGCGGCCTCGAGCCTCCCCCGCTGAGACAGCGCGACGCCCCGCTGCACGTACATGTGCGCGAGCGGGATCGGCGAGGGATCGACGACGAGATCCTCGGCCGCCTCGAACGCGCGGTCCGACTCGTCGTAGCGCCCGAGATCGTGCTCGAGCTGCGCCTCGCGGAGCCAGGTGGCGCTCGACGGGCGCGCGGCGCGGGCCCGGCGGATCGCGGCGATCGCGGCGTCGTAGCGGCCGTCGTTCCAGTCGAGCTCCGCCTCGAGATCGGCGACGCGCGCGGCGTCGGCCCCGAGGGCGCGCGCGCGGGCGAGGGCCTCGCGCGCGCGCGCGAAGCGG
>JAEUKG010001276.1 GCA_016794325.1 Myxococcales bacterium
CGGGCCGGGCGAGTGCCCGACCACGCCCGGAGCGCAGTCGAGCGCGCGGGCCCCGGCGTCGCCGGGGCGGCTCGCGAGCGCGTCGTGGCCGGCGGCCGCGGCCGCCGACGGCGGCGCCTCGCGCCGGCAGCCGTCGCACGCGGGGGCGAGCCCCGCGAGGGCGAGACCCACCGCCGCCGCGGCGACCCGACGCGTCATCGCGCGAGCCCGTCGATGACCTCGAGCGCGAGCTCGGAGCGCTCGAGCGGGGGCATGATGTATCCACCCTGCACGCGATCCTTCACCTGCACGAGCATCTCGCGGGCGATCGCGACCCCCTCCTTGCGGCCCGCGGGCCCGCCGCCCGCCTTCCGCATCCGATCCCGGATAGCCTCGGGGACCTGCATCCCCGGCACCTCGTTGTGGAGGAACTCGGCGTTCTTGTAGCTCGCGAGCGGCAGGAGGCCGACCAGCACCGGCAGCCCGAGCGGCGCGATGTCGTCGAGGAAGCGGTGGAGGACCGCGGGGTCGTAGACCGGCTGGGTCATCACGAGCTCGGCGCCCGCCTCCTTCTTGAGGCGAAGGCGGGTGATCTCGCGCTCGTAGTTGAGCGCCGCGGGCTCGGCGCCCGTCGCGAGCACGAACGACGTGCCCGATCCGAGCGCCTTGCCGCCGGGATCGATGCCGTGGTTCAGGCGGGAGGCGAGCTTGAGGATGCCGATCGAGTCGAGGTCGTAGACCGCGGAGGCGTCCGGGAAGTCGCCCATCTTCGGCGGGTCGCCGGTGATGATGACCAGGTTCTTCACCCCGAGCTCGTGGGCGCCCATCAGGTGCGCGAGGGTGCCGAGCAGGTTGCGGTCGCGACCGCACACGTGGAGGATCGTCTCCATCCCCCGCTCCTGCACCCGAAGCGCCATCGCGAGGTTGCTCATCCGCGCCTGCGCCCGCGCGCCGTCCGCGATGTTGATGACGTCGACGCCGCCGGCCTTGAGCATCGACACCGCGTCGAGCGCCTTCGCGAGCGAGAGCCCGACCGGCGGGTTGACCTCGACCGAGACCACGAAGCGCTTGCCGAGCTTGCCGGCGAGGCCGCTCCGCTCGGCGAACGGCACCGGCGCGTGGCCGGTGACCTGGGACGGCGGATCCGCCGACCACGCCTCGCCGTGGGCCACCACCGAGCCCTGCGAGTCGCCCTCGGCGCCGGTGGACGCGTCGGTCGACTGCGCCATCTTGGCGGCGGCGGCGATGCGCTTGACGTGCTCGGGCGTCGTGCCGCAGCAGCCGCCCACGAAGCGCACGCCGAGCTTGAACATGCGCCGCGCGTAGACCCCGAAGTACTCGGGGGTGGAGACGTACACGAGCCGGTCGTCGACCCGCCGCGGCAGGCCGGCGTTGGGGACCGCCCACACCGGGAGGCCGGTCTCGAGCATGGCCTCGGTCGCCTCGAGGACGACCATCGGCCCGTCGGAGCAGTTGACCCCGACGGCGGAGGCGCCGAGCTCCTTCATGCGGCGCGCGACGTCGCCGGCGGTGGTGCCGTCGGACATGCGTCCGTGCTCGTCGACGCTCGCCGACGCGATGACGGGCATCCGCCCGCCCGCGGCCTCGACGGCGGCCTCGACCGCGACGACGAGCTCGTTCGTCTGCCGGAACGTCTCGACGACGATGGCGTCGACGCCGCCGTCGGCGAGCGCGCGCGCTTGCTCCACCACCGCCGCCCGCACCTTGGCGAGGTCGGCCGCGCTCGCCTCGCCGAGGAAGTAGCCGCTCGGGCCGATGGCGCCGACGACGTAGGCGCGACCGTCGGCCGCGGCCCGGGCGATGCGCACCGCCGCGAGGTTGATCTCGCGGACCTTCCCCGAGAGGTTGTGCTTCTCGAGGCGCATCGCGTTCGCGCCGAAGGTGTTGGTCTCGAGGACCTGCGCGCCCGCGCGCACGTAGTCCTCGTGGACCTTCTTGACGACCTCGGGGCGCGAGAGGTTGAGGTCTTCGAAGCAGGTGCTGTAGAGGATGCCGCGCTCGTAGAGCTGCGTGCCCATCGCGCCGTCGACGGTGAGCACGCCGAGGCGCGCCGCCTCGAGCAGGGGGCGTTCGGGCTTCTTGCCCAGGTCTTCGCTCATGGAGGCTCCACTCGTAGGCCACGCGCGCCCGCTTGGCAACCGCGCGGCCGCCCCGCGCGCGGCCGCCGCGCGGGCGCGGAGAAATCCGACCGCGGACGCGGGCCGGTGATTTACTCTCGCGCTCGGCCCCATGAACGCCATCGACGACCTCCGCGCGCGGCTCCCCGGCGTCCTCGCGAGCGACGATCCCGCCGACCGCGTCGCCTACGCGCGCGATCTGTGGCCGCGCCACCACCTCGCGGTGCGCGCCGGCAACCCCGCCGAGCACCGCCCCGGCTTCGTCGTCTGGCCGCGCGGGACCGACGAGGTCGCGGCGCTCGTGCGCTGGGCGCTCTCCACGAGCACGCCGGTGGTGCCGTTCGGCGCCGGCAGCGGGGTCTGCGCGGGGGTGTTGCCCGACCCGTCCGTCATGGTCATGGACCTCAAGCGGATGGCGGCGTGGCGCCATCTCGATCGAGATACTCCGGCGCTCACCGTGGAGGCGGGGCACATGGGCCTGCCCCTCGAGGAGGCGCTGGGCCGCGAGGGCTTCACCCTCGGCCACTTCCCGTCGTCGATCCTGTGCAGCACCGTGGGCGGGTGGCTCGCGGGCCGCAGCGCGGGCCAATGCTCCGGGAAATACGGGAAGATCGAGGACATGGTCGTCGATCTGGAGATGGTGACCGGCGCCGGGGACGTCGTCACCCTCCACGGCCGCGCGCACGGGCCGAGCCTCGTGCCGCTCGTGGTGGGGAGCGAAGGGACGCTCGGCGTGATCACGGCCGCGACCCTCAAGCTCCACCCCGCGCCGGCGTCGCGCGCGTTCGGTGCCTGGTCGTTCAAGACCGCCGAGGAGGGGTGGGAGGCGATGCGCGTCGTCTTCCAAGCCGGGCTCCGCCCCGCGGTCGCGCGCCTCTACGATCCGTTCGACGCGATGCTGGCGCGCCAGGGCTCGGTCAAGCGCGCCGGCAAGCGCGCGAGCAAGAAGGCCGAGCACGGGCCCGGGCGAGGAGCGGCGGCGCTCCGCGCCCTCCTCCGCCGCCCGGGCGCGATGAACGGCCTCGTCGACGCGCTCGGCTCCACCGTGCTCGGCGGCGCGATGCTCGTCATGATCCACGAGGGCGACGAGGCGGCGGCTGCGCGCGACATGGCCCGCACGCGGTCGCTGCTCGAAGACGGTCGGATGGGCGCGACCTGGGACGGCGAGGGCCAGGCGCGCAAGTGGCTGCAGCACCGCTACTCGGTGAGCTACCGGCAGGCGCCGGTCTTCGCCCAGGGCCTCTTCTCCGACACGATGGAGGTCGCGGCGCCGTGGTCCAAGCTCGCGGGCCTCTACTACGGGGTGCGGCGCGCCCTCGGGCCCAACGTCTTCGTGATGGCGCACCTGTCGCACGCCTACCCCGACGGCTGCTGCATCTACTTCTCGTTCGCCGGCAGCGCGGGGACGGGCGACGACTGGGACGCGGCGTGCGAAGAGACGTACGACCGCACCTGGCGCGCGGCGATGGCCGCGGTGCTCGACGCCGGCGGAGTCCTCGCGCACCACCACGGCGTCGGTCGCTCGAAGGCGCCTCGGCTCACCGAGGAGCTCGGCGCGAGCGGCGTCGCCACCGTGAGGTCGATCATGCGCGCCTTCGATCCTCGGGGGATCATGAACCCGGGCAACCTCGTGCCGAACCCCTCCCCTCCTCCCTACGTCCCCAGCGCCGCGCCCAGGGCGGTGCGGGTGGAGGCGCGATGAGCGGGCCGTCCACCATGCCCGCCGCCCGGGCCCTCGAGATCGACGTCGCGAGCCACCTGGTCGAGGCGCCCGGCGACGCCGCGATCGGCGCGATCGAAGACGCGCTCCGCGAGCGCGGCCTCACCCTCGGGCTCCACGACCCGCCGCGCGCCGTCACCGTCGACGCGTGGCTCGCGGACGGCGCGGCCGGAGCGCCCTCCCCGTTCGACGATCCCGCCGACCACCTCGTCGCGGGGCTCGTCGCGGTCGCGGCGAGCGGCGAGCGCCTCGTCGTGAAGCCCGCGCCGCGGCGGAGCGTGGGGCCGGATCTCGTCGCCCTCGTGTTCGGGCAGAAGGGCCGCTACCTGCGGGTCGAGAGCGCGTGGCTCCGCGTGTTCGACGTCGGCGCGCCGCGGGTCGCCCACGCCCACCGCGTGCGCCCCGATCCCGCCGTCACCGCCGGCGAAGAGGAGTTGCTCGCGCGCATCGGCCGCGAGCTCGGCGGCTGACGCCGCCCCTTCCGCGAGCGCGGATCAGAGCGAGTCTTTGAGCTGGAGATCGGCGAGGTCCTTCGCGGCCTTCGCGGCCTTGAGCTCCTCGTCGGTCTTGCTCCCGCCGCCGCGGGGCGCGGCCGGCGGCGGCGTCGGCGGCCGCGGGTTGCCGCCGGCGACGGCGCCGCGCCCTCCGCCGGACTTC
>JAEUKG010000510.1 GCA_016794325.1 Myxococcales bacterium
GTTCGTCCCGCTCTTCTTCGCCGTGGCGAGCCTCGTCCGGATCACGCTCGCCCAGGTGCGCGAGGAGTCGGCGCGCGCGCTCGGGCGCACGATCGCCGCCCACGTCGCCGAGGTGCGGACCGAGCGCCCCGAGGCCCTCGACGGGGTCCTGCGGAGCCACGTCGGCGAGGGGGGCGCGTCCTTCGTGTGCGTCTTCGATCGCGAGGGCCGCGTCGTCGCGCGCGCCGGGAGCCCGGGCGACGACGCGCGCGCCCCCGCGCGCCCCTACGGCGAGGGCGCTCGCGTGTTGCGCCGCGACAGCGGGCCGGTGCTCGAGATCGTCGTCCCCACCGGCGCCGACGCGGTGATGGCGCGCATGCCGGTCGGCGACGACCGCGAGAAGAGCGCGCCCCTCTTGCGGCTGGTCGCGCTCTACACCGTCGTCTTCGCGCTCGCGCTGCTGGTCTTCGCCTACTTCGCCCTCACCCGCCTCATCGTGCGCCCGGTCGAGGAGCTCGGCCGCGCGACCGACCGCGTCGCCGGAGGCCAACGGGGCCTCCGCGTCCCCCATCGAGGCGCGCGCGAGCTCATCGATCTCGCCACCAGCGTGCAGGCGATGACCGAGCGGCTCTTCACCAACGAAGACGAGCTCAAGGCCAAGGTCGCCGAGCTCACCCGCGCGACGGAGCAGCTGCGCGCGGCCCAGGAGGACCTCGTGCGCAACGAGCGCCTCGCGAGCGTGGGGCGCCTCTCGGCGGGAATCGCCCACGAGATCGGCAACCCGATCGCCGCCATCCTCGGCATGCACGACCTCCTCGCCGACGACGACCTGCCGAAGGAGACCCGGGACGACTTCCTCGCGCGGATGCGCAAGGAGACGGAGCGCATCAACGGCATCGTGCGGGACCTCCTCGACTTCGCGCGCCCGGAGAAGGCGAGCCCCGTCGAGAGCGGGGCCTTCCGCCCGAGCACCGTCGAGAGCGTCGTGCGCGACGTGGTCGGGCTCGTGAAGACCCAGAAGGACGTACGGGTCGTCGACGTGGAGGTGGAGGTGCCCGACGAGCCGGTGACGGTCGCGCTCTCCCCCCAGCGCCTCACCCAGGTGCTCCTGAACCTCCTCCTCAACGCCGCCGGCGCCGTGCGCGGCGTGTCGAAGCCGACCATCCTCGTCCGCGTGACCACCGACGACGCGCGGGTCCGGGTGACGGTGGAGGACAACGGGCCCGGCGTCCCCGCCGACATGCGCGAGCGCATCTTCCTCCCCTTCGTCACCACGAAGGACGTCGGCGAGGGCACGGGCCTCGGGCTCTCGGTGTGCCGAGGGCTCGTGGAGGGCGCGGGGGGCAAGATCTACGTGGATGCAGAATACACGCGAGGGGCGCGCTTCGTCGTCGAGCTACCCGCCCTCGTCCTCTGACCGTGCCGCGCCGTCGGCGAGCGCCCGCGCGACGAGGCGCTCGGCGGCGAGGGCGTCGCAGACGGCCGCGATCACCGCCGCGCCGCACGACGGCCCGTCGAGGGCGACGATGCCGCCCGGCGCCGCGCGCTCGCGGACCCTCGCCCCGATCCGCTCGGGGGAGCGCAGGCCCTGGGCGCCCACCGACCAGCCGATGGCGGCGACGTCCGCTCGCGCGAGCGCCCGGTCGAGGGCGGGCGTCCCCCACGCGCCGACGCGCACCCAGGGGACGGGGGCGCCGGTGACGGCGGCGAGGGCGGCCCGCTCGTCGAGCGCCGAGGCGGTGAGCCCGCGGGAGACGTAGAGCCCGATCTCGTGGCCCTCCGCCGCGAGCGCGCGGAGATCGGCGGGCCGCGACGCGACCTCGACCCCGGTGACGAAGAACACGAGGGGCACGTCCTCTTTAGTGCAGTATGCACGTATCTTCGCCAGCGCCGAGGCGCCGGGGAGGCCGTCGATCGTGATGGCGACGCCGCTGGGGGCGACGTGCGAGGTGACGTCGACGAACGCGCCGAGGTTCGTGTGCCGCCAGAGGCCGAAGAAGAGGCTCACCCACGCGACGCCGCACGCGATCGCCCAGCGGAGCGGGATGGGCTCCACGAGCGCGCTCCGGGCGGCGACGACGACCACGGCGAGGGTTGCGGCCCAGAAGGCGGCGCGCGCGAACATCGCCCGTCAGCGCTTGCCCTTCTTCTTGGCCGCGGGCTCTTCCTCTTCCTCGAGCTCTTCGGCCTCGCCCTCGTCGTCGGCGACGCGGACCTTCGACTTCGAGGCCGACGCCTTGTCGTCCTTGTCGGAGTCCTCGCCGCCCTTCTTGGGGGAGTTGTCGAGCTCGAAGAACGTCCCGAGCACGCCGGAGATGATGGGCAAGGCCGCGACCGGCAGCTCGCCGATGGGCCCGTGGCCGGCCTTGAGGGACGAGAGGTCGAGATCGACGGTGAGCCACTGCCGAATCGCGAACATCCCGCCGAGCGCGAGCAGGGCGCCGAAGAACGCCTTGAGGCCCGCCTCGATCTTCCCGTCGGCCGACCAGATGGGCTTGCCGGTGACGAGGCCGGTGAGCACGCCGGTGACGGCCGCGGTGAGGTACGCGAGGACGGCGCCGCCACCCCCGGCGAAGCTCATGCCCAGGCCCTGGACGAGGGCGACGCCGACGATCGCCCCGAGGAGCGTTCCGAGAAAGAGGCCGATGACGAGGCGTTTGATCATGGCGAACGACGCGCCGCGGCGCTCTCGGGGAGTCTAGCCCAAGGCCAGGGGTTCTTGAAACGCCGAAAGGACGCGCGCAGAAAGCCGCGTCCGCCGCTCGCCGCCGGCGCGATCGGCCCCGAGGGCGACCTTGACCGCCCGGGGGTCCGCCACCAGGACGACGAGGCGCTTGCCGCGGGTGACCGCCGTGTAGAGCAGGTTCTTCGACAGCATGACGAAGTGGCTCGACAGCATGACCACGACCACGGCCGGGTATTCGCTCCCCTGCGATTTGTGTACAGTACACGCATATGCGAGGGTGAGCTGGTCGAGGTCCGCGCCGTCGTAGACGACGCCGTCGCCTCCGAGATCGTCGAAACGGACCGCCACCTGATTTTGTTCCTCGTCGACTTTGGTGACGATCCCCAAATCCCCATTGAAGACGCCACGTTCGTAGTCGTTCTTGAGCTGCATCACCTTGTCGCCGACGCGGTAGGAGACGCCGCCTCGCTCGAGGGTGGGGCCGACCGGGTTGAGCGCCCGCTGGAGCGCGGCGTTCAGGGCCACCGATCCCGCCGGGCCGCGGTGCATCGGCACGAGCACCTGGACGTCGCGCACCGGGTCGAGGCCGAAGCGGCGGGGGATGCGGGATCGGACGAGCTCGAGCACGGTGGCGACCGCGGCCTCGGGATCGCGACGCTCGACGACGAAGAAGTCGGAGCTCGTCTGCCCCGGCGGCGGCAGCTCGGGGGGCTCGCCGGCGTTGATGCGGTGCGCGTTCTTCACGATCAGGCTCTCGGC
>JAEUKG010000328.1 GCA_016794325.1 Myxococcales bacterium
CCTCTACGTGTTCGCGGTGGTGAGCGGCTCCAAGAAGGGCAAGGACGGCCGCTGCAGCGTCCTCGGCGAGACGTACGCCACGGTGCAGTAGCGACGGCAGCGCCGCGCGCTATGCTCTAGAGCGAATGCTCCTCGCGCTCGGCGTCGTCGTCTTGCTGGTGGCGGCCTACTCGTTCGGACGCGCGCTCCGCGCGGAGCTCGCCGCGCGCGAGGTCGCGGGGTCGAAGCTCCACACGAAGGGCACGGTCGTCGGCTACCGACGCAAGCGCGGGACGATCGAGGACCCGGGGGAGACGTGCTTCCCGCGGGTGCGCTTCCCGACCGTCGACGGGACGATGATCGAGGTCGAGAGCGACGTCGGCGCGAGCGAGGCCGCGGTGCCCCGCGTCGGTGAGCGCGTCGACGTCTACTTCCACACCGACCACCCGGAGCGGGCCACCGTCGGCTCGCGGACGGGCGGCGCCAACAAGCTCCAGATGATCGTCTCGGCCGGCCTCGCCGCGATCGCCGCGGCCTTCGTCGTCATCGCCCTCCGCTGAGCGGCCCCCTCCGTCGACTCAAGGGTCGACGCGGACGCGGAGGTTGTCGACGTCGACGTCGATCGCCTCCTTCCAGAGCGATCCTGGAGCGCCGGCGTGATACGTGGTGACGAGGTCGCCGGGGGGCTGCTTGGCAATGTGGACGACTGCGCCGTCGACTCCGAAGACCACGGTGTAGGCCCCCGCCGCGGCGTCGCGGACGAACAGGAGCGAGTAGGAGTGCCACTTCCCGGGCAGGTCGGGCGCGGGTTGAGTGAAGGAGCCGGCGGCTCGAGACTGGAAGACGTAGCCGTTCACGTCGAGCGAGATCGCCGCGGCGCTTCCGCCGCTGAGCCTCAAGATGGAGCGTGGGCTGAGCGTGGCGGCCGTGGTCGCTGAGATGCGCACGTCGGCGCGAATGCAGATGCGGGTGTGCGCGGGGATCGTCTGGAGGAGGTCCATGTAGGCGCCGGACTGAAAGTCATGCTGGCGCATGCGCGCGTACCCGCGGTGCACGGGGTCGCCGGTGCGGAGCTCGGGCGTCCCGATGAAGATCGACTGATCGGGGATGCGCTCGTCCCAGTCGTAGTCGATCTGCGCCCCGAGGCAGTCGTCGGCGGGGACGGGCTTGCCCTCGACCTTGGGCGGCCCGGAGTCCGCGCCAGCGTCCGCGATCGCGGCGCCGGCGTCGCCGCTGGCCGGCGGCGAGCCCGCCTCCCCGCGGAACGGCTCGCACGCGGCCAGGCCCCAGAGCGCCACCCCGATCGCCCACCACCGCCCCGCCATGCCTTCCAGGATATCCGCTCGGCCGGCGATCGGGGAAGGCCGCGATCAGAAGAAGTTACCGATGGTGAACTCGAAGACGTACGTCTCTTCGTAGGGCAGGGGCTTGAGCGGGAAGCCCCACTCGAAGCGGAGCGGGCCGAGCGGCGAGAACCAGCGGATGCCGAAGCCGGTGCTCGTGCGGAGGTACTGGAGGCTCTTGATGCCGTTGAAGCACGGCGACACGACGTTCGGGAACTGGGGCGCTGGCGTCGTCTTGCAGAACTGGTCCTCGAGGTTCCACGCGTTGCCCATGTCGAAGAAGCCGACGCCGCGGATGCCCACCTTGTCGATGATCGGGAACTCGAACTCGAGGTTCGAGTAGGCCTGGAGGTTGCCGCCGATGTTGGCTCCGTTCGCGATCGGCGCCGAGTTGACGTCGAGCGACTGGTTGAGCGGCAGGCGCGGGCCCACCGTGCGCAGGCGGTAGCCGCGCACGTCGAGGATGCCTCCGAGGAAGAAGCGCGCGAAGATCGGCACGCCCTCGGCGTGGGGGCTCGTGATGACGCCGAGCTCGGTGTTGAGCTTGAGGACGAAGCCGGAGCCGGGCGCGCCCGTCTGCCCGCCGAGCGGGTAGTAGAAGCGGCCGGTGAAGCGGTGGCGCAAGAACTCGATCTCGCTGCCCATGTACGAGCTCGCGAGCTCGCTCGACGCCTGGAGGAAGATGCCGCTCGTCGGGAAGAGGCGGTTGTCGCGCGTGTCGTAGACGATGGCCGGCCGGAGCGAGATCGTGCGGCCCGCGTTGAACAGGTTCGCGAGCGGCAAGCGCTGGAAGACGCTGACGAATCCGCCGCCGGCGCCGAAGAACGTGCTCGACTGCGTGTCGACGGTGTCGTTCTGCACCGTGCCCGTCATGCTGATGCGCAGCCAGGGCTGGATGAGCGCGTAGCCGAACGTGAGCGAGCCGCCGCGCGACGTGCGCGAGAAGTCGGGGAAGACGTAGAGCTGCGAGAAGAGCTCGGCGCTCGCCGACCAGTCGGAGTCGAGGAAGTAGGGCTCGAAGAAGCGCAGCGAGATGAGCTGGCGCAGGCCGCTCACCTGGGCCTGGAGCGCGAGCGACTGCCCGTTGCCGAAGAGGTTCGCCTGCTGGATCTGCGCGGTGGCGATGAAGTTCTCGACCGAGCTGAAGCCCGCGCCGACCTGGAACGTGCCCGTCGGGCGCTCGCCGACCTCGAAGTTGATGTTGATGCGGTCGGGCGCCGAGCCCTGCTCGGTCGACATGTCGACGCGCTCGAAGTAGCCGAGGGCGGTGATGCGGCGCTTGGAGTCCTCGAGGCGGGTCTCGCTGAAGAGCTGCCCCTCCTCGATCTCCATCTCGCGGCGCAGGACCTTGTCGCGGGTCTTGGTGTTGCCCTTCACCTCGATGCGCTCGATGCGCACGAGGGGCCCGCGCCGGATCGGCACGACGATGTCGACCTCCTGGTGTACGGGATCGAGCTCGGTCTCGGGCTCGGCCTCGACGTTGGCGTAGCCGGCGTCGCGGTAGAGCGTGCGGACGGCCTGCAGGTCCTTCACGACCTCGGCGCGGTTGAAGAAGTCGCCGCCCTTGGCGCGGATCATCTGCCGGAGGGCGCGGCGCCCGCCGAGGGGCTCGACCTCCTTGCCGTCAGCGTCGCGCTCGTACACGCGGAGCTGGCGGATCTTGAAGCGCGGGCCCTCGTGGATGGTGAGGACGATCTCGATGCCCTCGCGGTCGGGCGTGAGCATCACGCGCGGCGTGCCGATCTGCACGCTCATGTAGCCCTTGTCGTAATACAGGGCGTTCAGGAGGAGGACGTCGCGCTCGAAGACGTCTTGCTTGTACGGGCCGCCGGAGCCGAACGAGAAGAACCCCGACTGGCCCGTCTGCATCACCTCGCGGAGATCGGCGTCGGGGACGCTGTAGTTGCCGATGAAGGTGATGCGCCGCACCGTGACCGGCTGGTGCTCGCGGATCTTGAATTTGACCTTCACCTCGTTGTCGCGGAGGTTCTCGATCGCGAACTCGCAGTCGGCGAGGAAGTAGCCCTTCTCGGCGTACGCGTCCTTGATCTTCTGCGCGCTCCGGCGCACCGCGGGCACGCTCAGGATCGTGTTCGGCTTGAGCTCGACCGCCTCGGTGAGCTTGTCGTTCTCGATCTCCTCGTTGCCCTCGAACTCGATCGCCTTGATGTTCGGCCGCTCGCGGACGACGAAGCGCAGCGACACGCCGCGGTCGACGCGGGTGAGGTCGACCTCGACGTCGTCGAAGAAGCCGGAGTCCCAGAGGGCGCGCACGTCGCTGGCGAGGGTCTCGACCTTGAAGATCCCGCCGACCTTCTCGCGCAGGTAGGAGACGACGTCCTCTTTGGCGACGCGCCGGTTTCCGCTCACCTCGATGCGGGCGATGACCTGCCCCTCCGCCTTTTCGGCGTCGGTCTGCGGGATGCGCACCTGGGGCGTGGTCGGGAGATCGGCGGCGGCGGGGGCGGCCGGCGGGGCCGAAGGCGCCGGCGCGGCGCTCCCGCTGCCGGAGGGGGCGGGGGCGAGCGGCGCCCCCGCGTCGGCGGCCGCCGGGAGCGGGGCCGGCTGGGCGAACGCCCGCGGCGCGAAGCCCACGAGCACGCTCACGGCGACGACCATCCACGCCGCCCAGACGACGAAGGCGCGACGCGAGCGCAACAGGCGAGCCGGGGCGTGGGGCATCGTGGATAAGCGCGGCTCGGTGTCGACCGATCCGCCGGGGCTCGCTCGTACTCCGAACGCGGCTCGCGGGTCAACCACCACCGCGAAACGTCGGGGTTTTTTCGCCCTGCTGGGGCCGGCGGATCAGGTCGCCTCGCGCGCCCGCGGCCACCAGAGGAAGGCCGAGAGCGCAATGAATGCGGGCAGCGCCATCATCGCGATGGCGACCGGGAGGTGGTCGGCGAGGAGGCCGACGAGGGCTGGAGACCACAGGTCGCCGAACAGGTGGATGGCGAAGATCGACAGCGCCATCGCGCTCGCCCGGAGCTGCGGGGGGACGGCCCGGAGGATCACGGCGTTGATGGGCGACGTCGACAAGAAGAGGAAGACCTCGCACACGGCGGCCACGCCGAAGAACGCCTTGGGGGCGGGCGAGAGGAAGCACAGGGCGGCGAGCGGGGCTCCGACGGCGGCGCCGATGGCGCACACCCGCAGGAGCACGTTGACGGCGAGCTTGTTGCGGACGACCTCGGCGCGGTCGATGCGCTCGCCTTGCCGCTCCGGGCTCTCGTCGCGGTAGGGCGCCTCTCCCTCGGGAGGCTTGGCGGTGTCGGCGCGGGGCAAGCCCGCCTGCGCTCGATCGGCCCAGGCGCCGCCGATCGCGGTGCCCGCGGCGCCGGCGAGCACGGTGATGAGCCCGAAGAAGAAGTTCGCCGTCGACAGGCCCAGGGCGTAGCGGCGGTAGAGGAACGTGGGCGCCCAGTGCGAGAAGGCGCCGATGGCGGCGGTGTAGGCGCAGTAGCCGAGGACGGCGCGCCGGTAGAGCGGGATCTTCACGAGGACGAGCGCCGACTGGAGGAGGTTGATCTTCTCCTTCATCACCTTGCGCGGCGGCTCGTCGATGAGCAGGCACGTCGCCGCGAGGAGGAGCCCGGGGCCACCCGCGACGAAGAACGCCGTGCGCCAGCCCCAGTGCTTCTCGATGAAGCCGCCGACGAGGTAGCCGAGCGCGGCGCCGACCGGGGACGCGACGTAGAACACCGCGAGCCAGCGCCCCTTCTTCTCCGGCGGCGTCACGTCGTCGATGATCGTGGGCGCGATGGTGGCGTAGCTCGCCTCGCCGATGCCCACGAACGCGCGCGCGACGAGCAGGCCGCCGGCGGTGGTCGCGAGCCCGGACGCGAAGGTGGCGATGCTCCAGAGCGCGACGCCGAGGGCGATGAGCCCCTTGCGGGCGCGGCGGTCGCCGAGCGACCCGAAGACGGGGGACGCGACGAAGTAGCCGAGGAGGAAGATGGTCGCGAGGAGCCCGCCGACGAGGTTCGAGAGCTTCAGCTCGTCGGTGATCTTCGGGAGCACCGCCGCCACGATGAGCCGATCGAGGTAGTTCAGGAGGTTCAGCCCCGTGAGGAGGACGAGGATGGCGATCGGGTGTCGGATCATGGCCGGCGCGCCCGAGCATCGCACAAAGCGCGCGGGCCTTGTGTTACCGTTCTTCGCGTGGAGGAACAGGCGATCATGACGAAGCGACTCATCGGGCGAGCTTCCGCCGTGTTGGGATCGGTCGCGCTGGGGCTCGCGCTCCTGGCGACCGGCTGCGGCGACAAGGGCGGGGGCGGCGCCAAGGCCGCCGAGGCCAAGAAGGAGATCGACGCCGATCCCATCGCGCTCTTGCCGTCGGGCCCGATCCTCGTCGCGACCGTCGACACGAAGGCCTTCTTCGCGAGCGCGACCGTCGGACCCCAGGTGGCGCAGCTCGTGGAGCGCTACGCCGTGATCCCCGAGGAGGCCGGCTTCAAGGCCTCGCGCGACGTCGACCGGGTCACGGTCGGCTTCTACTCGGTGCAGGGCGCCGACGGCGTGGCGGTCCTCATGGGTCGCTTCGACGCCGCCAAGATCAAGCAGTTCGCGGACGCGAAGGGGCAGACGCCCCGCGGGCCCGTCGTCGCGTCGCAATACGCGGGCAAAGACGTCTATACCGTTTCGAACATCGGGTGCTCGGTCCTCACGCCCAAGGCCGCGCTCTGCGGCACCGAGGCCGCGATCCGCCGCGCCCTCGACCGCGTGCGCGACGGCCACGTCCAGCGCGACGTCCCCCCGTGGATGGCCCAGACGCTCGAGAGCCCGAACGCCGCCGCCGCCGTCGCCGGCGATTTCACCAAGGTGCCGCTGAGCCAGCTCGGCTCCGGCGTGCCGCCGTGGCTCGGCACCGTGAAGAGCGGCCGCGTCCTCGCGGACTTCAAGGACCCCGGCATCAACGTCGCCGGGAGCCTCTCGTACGACGACCCGCAGAAGGCGCAGGCGGCCGTCGATCAGCTCGCGCAGCTCAACCGGATGGCGGGCTCGACGGCGCTCAAGCTCCTCGGCGTCCCCGAAGTGCAGAAGTTCGACGCGAAGGTCGAGAAGAACGACGCGCAGTTCTCGTTCGCGCTCGACGACCGCGGCATGCGCCAGATCGTCGCGATGACGCCGCGAGTCGTGGGGCAATAGCCTACATGTAGGTCGGGGGCGCCCCGTTTTTGGGGCGGGGCCTTCCGCTCGTGGTCGGGAGACCTCACCATGGGTGGGAGGAGATCCTTCGATGGCGAAGTCTGGTGTCGACAAGGCGGCGAGCGCTCTGGCCGCCGCGGGTGGTGTGGCGCACACGGCGTTCTTCCTCATGTTCGCGTGGCGCACCCACGCGGGTGAGGGGCTCTTGTCGTACTTCAACCTGGTCTGGGCTGCGCTCGCGGGCGTGGGCTTCCTGTCGAACTTCTTCGGCTGGGGGATGGTGAAGCGCAACCGCTCGCGCAAGTACGGCATGTGGGGCATCGCGCTCTCCACGATCATCGCCGCCGTGCTCCTCGTCGTCGCGACCTGGTGAGCGCAGGCGCCACGAGGGCGTTCGCGTGATATGCCACGCGGGGTGACCGACCTCGTCGTCCACCCCGCCGAACGCCCCCTCCAGGGCAGCGTCCCCGTACCCAGCGACAAGAGCATCGGCCACCGCGCCGTGCTCTTCTCCTCCCTCTGCAACGGCCGCTCGCGCATCCGCGGCTTCTCGCGCGGCGAAGACAACGTCTCCACGATGCGCGCCCTCCAGCGGATGGGGGCGACGGTCACGGACGTCTCGAAGACCGAGATCCTCGTCGACGGCGTGGGCCTCTTCGGGCTGAAGGCGCCGGACGGCCCGCTCGACTGCGGCAACTCGGGCACCACGATGAGGCTCTTCGTCGGCCTCCTCGCCGCGCAGACGTTCGAGAGCGTGCTCGTCGGCGACGCGTCCCTCACCCGGCGCCCGATGATGCGCGTCGCGAAGCCGATCCGCGACCGCGGCGGCCGGGTCGAGGGCGCGCCGCATCCGACCAAGGCTGCCGAGATCACGGCGCCGCTCCGGGTCGGGCCGGTCCCCGAGGGCCGTGAGCTCGGGCCGCTCGAGGCCGTGAGCGAGGTCGCGAGCGCGCAGGTGAAGAGCGCCGTCCTCTTGTCGGGCCTCTACGCCCACGGCCCGACCATCTTCCGCGAGCCCACCGTCTCGCGCGATCACACCGAGCGCATGATGCTCGCCCTCGGGGTGCCTTTGCGCGTCGTCGGCCCCATCGTCCAGCTCGACCCCGCGGGGTGGAGCGGCGAGATGCCGCCGCTCGACGTCGAGATCCCGGGCGACGTCTCGGCGGCGGCGTTCCTCGTCACCGCCGGCGCGCTCGTCGCCGGCTCGCGGGTGACCGTCCGCGGCGTCGGCGTGAACCCGACCCGCACCGGCTTCCTCGAGATCGCGCGCGACATGGGCGTCGCCCTCGTCGTCGAGAACCGCGGAGACATGGGCGGTGAGCCGGTCGCGGATCTGCACGCGGCGCCGGGCCCGCTGCGCGCTGGCCGCGTGGGCGGCGAGCTCGTGCCCCGCGCGGTCGACGAGATCCCCATCGTGTGCGCCCTCGCGGCGCGGTCGCCCGGGGTGACGGTCGTGCGCGACGCGGCGGAGCTGCGGGTGAAGGAGAGCGATCGCATCGCGACGATGTGCGGGGTCCTCCGCGCCTTCGGCGTCGAGTGCGAGGAGCTCCCCGACGGCATGTGCATCCAGGGCAAGCCCGAGGGCAAGCTCTCGGCCGCCGAGGTCGAGAGCCGGGGCGACCACCGCATCGCGATGACGGCCGCGGTGATGGGCCTCGTCGCCGACGCGCCGACGATGATCCGCGACTGCGACTGCATCGCGACGAGCTTCCCCAAATTCGTGGGCACGCTGCGCGCGCTCGGCGCGCGGGTGGACGTGGCGTGAGCCTCTGGGATCGGATCAAGCGCGCGACGGTCGGCCCGGCCGGCGGCGACGACCCGCTCGCGCAGCTCGACGTCGCGATCCACGACCTCGAGAGCGCGCAAGACGAGGTGCTCGCGGCGCTCGAGAGCGCGGACGCCCGCGATCGCGAGCTCCTCGAGGACGGCCTCCGGCAGCTCGTCGCCAAGCTCCGCGAGGCGCGCGCCAAACGCAAGACGCTCGTCGCGGCTCGCGGGAGCCTCGACCGGGCCAAGGCGATCGCCGCCGAGCTCCGCCGGCTCGACGCCGAGCGCGGGGCGCTCTCCGAAGCCGAGCTCGCGGGCGAGCGCGGCCGGAGGATCCGCGCGCGGGTCGCCGAGCTGCGCGGCGAGCTCGCGGCGATGCGCGAGTCGAGCCGATGAGCCGTCGAGGCGTCGCGGTCGCGATCGCGCTGACGGCCGCGGCGTGGGCGGCGTCGTGCACCCCGTCGCGCGCCCCCGGCGCGAGCGACGCAGGCCCGGACACGGGCGCCGCCGCCGCTGCCGTCGACGCGGCCACGGGCGCGGGCGCCGCGCCGAAGCGCATGCTCGTGGTCGTGTCGATCGACGGGCTGCGCCACGACTACCTCCGCAAGCGGCCCGACGCCGCGCCGACGCTCGCGCGGCTCGCCCGGGAGGGAGCGTTCGCGACGACGTTGCGGAGCGTGTGGCCCAGCGTGACCTACCCGGCGCACACGACGCTCGTGACGGGCGTCTCGCCCGGCCGCCACGGGATCGTGAACAACCTCGTCTTCGACCCCTTCGAGAAGAACGATCGCGCCTGGTACTGGTACGCGCGTGACATCGAGGTGCCCACGCTGTGGGACGCAGCCAAGGGCGCGGGGATCGAGGTGGGGAGCGTGTATTGGCCGGTCACGGTCGGCGCCGCGATCCCCTACAACATCCCGCAGATCTGGCGGTCCAAGACCGACGAGGACGACAAGCTCGTCGCGGCGCTGTCGACCCCGGGCCTCCTCCCCGACGGCGGCGCGCCCCCGGCCGAACACCGCACCGATCGCGAGCGCGCCAGCGCCGCGCTCGCGATGATCGGCGGCAAGCGGCCCCCGATCGTCCTCGTCTACCTCACCGATCTCGACACCACCCAACACGAGGCGGGGCCCATGTCGGCGCCGGCGTGGAAGACGCTCGGCCTCATCGACGGCTACGTCGCCGAGATCGTGCGCGCGGCCCAGGCGGCCGCGTCTTCGGTGAGCCTCGCGGTCGTCTCGGATCACGGGTTCGTCGCGGTCGATCGCGAGATCCGCCCGAACGTCGCGCTCCGGCGCGCCGGGCTCGTCTCCCTCGACGATCGAGGCAAGGCGCGCGCGTACCGCGCGATCGCCTGGAAATCGGGCGGCACCGCGTCCATCGTCCTGCGCGATCCGGCCGACGCCCGGACGCGCGGCGAGGTGCGCGCGCTCGCCGACAAGCTCGCCGCGGATCCGTCGAGCGGGATCGCGCGCGTCCACGACGGCGCCGAGATCGAGCGGGCAGGGGGGCCGCGAGGCACCGCCGTGATGCTCGAGGCGAAGCCCGGCTTCGTCTTCTCGGACGACCACCGGGAGCCGCTGGTCGCGCCGACGCCGTACCGCGGGCATCACGGCTACTCGCCCGACATGCCCGAGATGCGCTCGACCCTGTTCTTCTGGGGCGCGGGCGTGGCCAAGGGCGCGGACCTCGGCGACGTGGTCATGGTCGACGTGGCGCCCACGCTCGCGGCGCTCGCCGGCGTCGCGCTGCCGGCGGCCGAAGGCAAGGCGATCGCGCGCGCGCTCGCGCCCTGAGCTGCCCCCTCGCGCCCCGCGCGCGACGCCTGTACGATGCAGCCATGAAGATCGCCCCGGGCAACATCGTCCGCATCGAGTACGAGATCCGCGTGAAGGGAGGCGACGTGATCGAGGCCTCCACGCGCTCCGGCCCCGTGCAGTACGTCCACGGCGAGGGGACGCTGCTGCCCGCCCTCGAGAAGCGCCTCGAGGGCCTGTCGGCGGGCCAGTCGCTCGAGGGCGAGATCCCGGCCGCCGAGGCGATCCCGCCCGAAGACACGCTCCCCACCCGCGAGATCCCGCGCAAGGAGTTCCCCGGCAAGGCGCAGCTCGAGGTCGGCGCGCTGTTCGAGGCGCACACCGAGGCCGGCGGCACCATCAACCTGCGGGTGGTCGCGGTGGACGACGAGAAGGTCACGGCGCGCCTCCTCCCACCGCTGGCGGGCAAGGACCTCCTCTTCAAGGTGCGCGTCGTGCGCATCGAAGATCCCGTGAGTCACTTGGTCTCGGTCGTGCGCAAGCCTCCGCCGCCGCTGCCGGGGAAGGCGACCGAGCTCGACGTCGACCCCGATCCGGAGTGAGCGAGTCGTGAGCCGCGGCGGGGCCAGGAGGCGGCCGTTGTTGGCCGTCTCACGCCGTCGTCGGTATCCTCGGCGGTCGTCATGAGCCCGCCCCCGAAGAGAGACGGAGACGGCCTCGCCGAGGTCGAGCGCGCGCTTTCGGTGCTCGACGGTCGGCACCCGGAGGCCGAGCGCCTTCGGCGCGAGGAGGCGGAGGCGCGCGAGAAGAGGCGCGCCGAGGCCGCGGCGACGTTCGCCGCCGAGGGCCGCGCCGACCGACGGCGCCGCGCTCTCGTGGGCGTCGCGGCGGGGCTCGTCGTCGTCGCCGGCGTCTCCATCGCGCTGCTCGCCCGGAGCGCCTTCGCGCGCAAGGGCCGCGTCGACGTGGCGGTCGAGCCGCTCCGGGCCGCCGGCTTCGAGGTCGTCGCCACGTCGTCGCGCGCGAGCCCGCGCGCCCTGGAGGCGACGCTGTCGCCGGGCTGCGCCGTCGCGATCGCGACCGATCCCTCCGCCAAGATCGTGGTCACGCGGCAGGGGGGCGCGATCGAGGGGCCGGGGCCGGTCCTCTTCTGCACGTGCGACAGCGAGACCGTCACCGTGACGGGCGCCGTCGACGACGCCGGCGGGGTCGCGCTCGCGCGGGTCGACGCGGCCACGATCGGCGGCTCGCGGGCGTTCGCGTTCGCGCCCCTCGGTCCGCGCACGACCGCTCGCGCCGACGACGCCTGCGCCGACGCCTCCTTCGACGCGTGGCTCGAGGCGCGGCGCGCCCCCAAGCCCGCCGTCGACGCGCGCGCGCTCGACGCCGATCCGCGGCGCGCGCCGCTCACCGCGGCGGGTCTCTCGCTCGCGGCGAGCGGATCCACGGAGCCCTTCGTGGCGCTCGAGCTCCCCAAGGACTCGTGCGTCGTCGCGCTCTCGTCGAAGGTCGACGACGAGCTGTCGATCCGCGCGCGCGGCGGC
>JAEUKG010000049.1 GCA_016794325.1 Myxococcales bacterium
CACCGTCGCCCTCCACGAGCGCGACTGGGCGGCCGCGCTCTCGGCCTACGACAACCTCCTGCGCCGGCGGCCGCGGCACGCCTCGGCCGAGCTCGGGCGCGCGTACGCGCTCGCGCGGCTCGGGCGGGTGGAGGAGGCCCGGCGCGCCCTCGAGCGCGCCGAGTCGCTCGGCGCGCCGGCGGCCGCGATCCAGAAGCAGCGGGCCGCCCTCGCCTCACCGTGAGCGGTCGGCCTCGGCGCGGCTCGCGACCTTGCGGAGCACCGCCCGGAGCGACTCGAGCTCGAACGGCTTGTCCACCGTCGGGTTCGGCGCGCGGTCGAGGATCGCGCGACTGGCCGCGCTGTACGCGCCGCCGGTGGCGAAGACCACGCGCTCGGCCAGCCGCGGCGCCCGCTCCTCGAGGGTGGTGAAGACGTCGGCCCCCGACAGGTCCGGCATCGCCAAGTCGCACAAGACGGCGTCGAACGCGGCGTCGCGGTCGAGGAGCGTGAGCGCGGCGCGGCCGCCGCCTTCGACGACGACGTCGAACTCGTCCGAGAGGACCGAGGCCACGATCCGAGCGAGCGCCTCCTCGTCGTCGACGACGAGCACGCGCGGCCGGCGGCCGCCGGGGATCGCGCGCGGGGGCGGGGGGCTCACGGGCTCGGGGCGCGCCACCGTCGCGTCGGCGGGGAGGGAGACGACGAAGCTCGCTCCGCGGACGCCGTCGCTCTGGGCGGCGATCGTGCCCCCGAGCCGCTGCACGATGTCGGCGCAGATCCACAGGCCGAGGCCGGTGCCGACGTCGGCGGGCTTGGTGGTGAAGAAGGGCTCGAACAGCCTCGGCAGGTGCTCGGCGGCGATGCCGCTGCCCGTGTCGTCGACGCGCACCTCGACCGCGCCGTCGGCGCCGGTGGCGACGCGCAACGTGATCGCGTTCGCGTCGGCGGCGCCGGGGGCGATGGATTGCGCGGCGTTGACGATGAGGTTCAAGAACACTTGCCCGAGGCGCGACTCGCTCGCCGAGACGAGCGGAACGTCGGCGTAGTCGCGCACGACGCGAGCGCGGGGGAGCAGATCGCTCTCGGCGACGGCGACGCACGCGTCGAGGACCGCGCGGACGTCGACCGGCACGCGGCGGTCGTCGTCGCGCGAGAACGTCCGCAGATCGCGGACGATGGTCCGCACCCGCGAGGCGCCCTCGCGCGCGCTCGCGACCAGCGTGGTCACGGCGTCGAGGCTCGGGCGCACGTCGGTCGGAGGCTCGCCGTAGAGCTCGAGGCGCGCCTCCTGGCGGGCGAGCGCCTCGGCGAGGCGCGGGAGCTTCGTGTCGGCGAGGAAGTCGAGGTTCGCGCTCAAGTACGCGAGGGGGTTGCGGATCTCGTGGGCGATGCCGGCGGCGAGCGTGCCCATCGTGAGCACGCGGTCGGCCTGCGACAGCCGCGCGTGGAGGAGCCGCCGCTCGGTCACGTCGCGCGCGATGGCCACCAGCGCCGGCTTGCCGTCGTATTCGATGCGCATGCTCACGACCTCGGCGTGGAAGGTCGTGCCGTCGCGCCGCAGCGCGCGATACTCTTGGAGCGTGGGCGGCGCTCCGGCCTCGCGCTCGGTGATGCGCGTCGCCGCCGTCGCGCGGTCGTCGATGTGCAGGTAGTCGGTGACGGGGCGGCCGAGGACGTCGGCGACCTCGCACCGCAGCAGCGCGAGCAGCGCCGGGTTGGCGTAGGCGAAGCGTCCGTGCACCACCACCGCCGTCGCGTCGGGCGATCGCTCGATCACCTCGCGGAACCGGGCCTCGGAGCGCCGGAGCGCGTCTTCGGCGAGGCGGCGCTCGGTGATGTCCTCGACGAGCGCCATCGCGCCCACCACGCGCCGAGCGGCGTCGCGCACCGGCGCGGCTCGGAGCGAGACGAAGACCGACGCCGGGCTCGTGGTCGCGTCGTAGGGCCCTTCGTAGTGGCCGACCTCGCCGGCGAGCGCGAGCGTGAGGGCCGGCAAGACGCGTCGGTCTCGCAGCGCGGTCAGGTCGAAGCCGACGACCTCGTCGCGCTTCGTCTTCAGGATCGACAGGAGGCGCGCGTTGACCTCGCGCACGCGCATGTCGCGCTCGTAGATCAGGACCCCGATCGGCGCCTGTTCGTACAGGGTCCGATAGAGCTCCTCCCAGTCGCTCGCCACGACAGCCCCCACCACGTCGCCGATGGTACGGCTAAGATGGGCGCATGTCCAAGGCGCTCGCGGAGGTCGACGAGGTCATCGGTGACCTGCTCACGTTGCTCAAGAACCCGGACGTCGGCGAGGCGCTCGCCGCGCGGGGCGTGAACACGAGCCTGGCGATGGTCGCGCTCGACGGCCTGGCCGCGTATCTGCGCGGCGACAAGGCCCGCGCGATCGAGGAGCTCGAGACCGCGGTCGAGGAGATCCGGACGCGCGCGGCCAAGCCCCCCTCGGAGCAGCCGTCGTGACCGCGCCCCCGCTTCGGCCGGTCGCGCTCGAGGGCGACGCCACCGTCGTCCTCCTCGATCAGCGCCAGCTCCCTCACGAGGAGCGCTACGTCTCCCTCCGCGGCCACGGGGACGTCGCGCGCGCGATCCGCGAGATGGTGGTGCGGGGCGCGCCCGCGATCGGCATCGCCGCCGCCTACGGGATGGTGGCGGCGGCGGCGGCGGCGCCGGGCCCCGCCGAGGCGTTCGGCGCGTTCATGCGCGACGCGTCGGCCACGCTCGGCGCCGCGCGCCCGACCGCGGTGAACCTCTCCTGGGCGGTCGCCAAGATGCT
>JAEUKG010000069.1 GCA_016794325.1 Myxococcales bacterium
GGCATCTTCGGCGGCGGCGGCAAGCCGTTCGCGCCGGTGGTCGTGGGCAAGACCGGCCAGGCGATCACGTGGACGACGAAGGGCAAGCTCGCGCACGACGGCACCGCGGTCGACGCGACCGCGGCGGGCACCACCTACACCGCGGTGCTCGACGTGCCGACCGACGCGACCGACCTTTACGTGCAGATTGCAAACAAAGGCGACTCCGACGGCATCTACGACGGCGTCTCGATCGCGACCGAGCCCGGCCCCGCGACCGAGCAGCCGACGACCCCGCCGAGCACCACGCCCCCGCCGGGGGCGAAGGGCAGCGAGGACTCGAGCGGGTGCGCGTGCCGCACGACGCCCGCCACCTCCACCGGCGGCCTCGCGCTCGCGGGCCTCGGCCTCGCGGTCGGCCTCCTCGTCGCGCGGCGCCGCCGCTGACCGCGCCCTCGCGGCCTGCGCGTCACCGCTTCGCGGCGACGTGCAGGCCGATGACGGCGGGCACGGCGACCCCTTGCGCGCCGAGATCGATCGACCCGTCGGGGAGCGCCACGCCGGAGTCGGGCTTGAGGAGCCCGTAGAAGCCCGCGGGCACGTTCTGGTCCCCGAAGGCGACGTAGTAGTAGCGGCGGATGCCGTCGCGGTAGGCCACGTCGCCCGCCTTGATCCAGCCGTACTTCTCGCTCGGCGCCGAGGTGTCGAGCGTGAAGTCGTGCGCGGCGCCTCGGTCGGACCACGTCACGAGGTCGCTCGAGGTGCGCTTCCAGATCCCGTAGTACGGGTTGAAGCTGGTCGGCACCTTGAGGAAGTCCTCGGGCGAGTCGTGCACCGTGTAGAGCTCGTACGTCGCGCCGACGCGGATCACGCTCGGCTGCGACGCGCCGACGACGCGCGGGTTGCCCGCCGCCATCGTGAGGTGGACGGCGTCGGGCGACGTCGCCTGGCTCACGCCGTACGCGACCGGCGTCGAGCGATCGGCGCGCGTCGCGTACGACGAGAAGAAGAGGTGCACCGCGCCGTTCGCGAGCACGACCTCGGGGTCGGCGACGAGGCCCTGCTCGACGTTGGCGGTGCCCGGGAACGCGTCTTTGCCCAGGAGGACGAGGCCGTCGTGCTTGCGGAAGCCGGTGACCTTGCCCGCGTAGGGCGACTCGGCGGCGGGCAGCCGCGTGAACTTCTTGCCGTCGGCCGAGAACGCGACGCCGATCTGGTACCAGGCGAACGGCGCGCCCGGCAGCTTGGGGAAGTCGACGTTGTTCGCGCCCGCGTAGAACATGACGTAGCGACGATCGGGCGGGTTCGTCGGCACCTTCACCACCGACGGCGTCTCGATCTGCGAGTCGTCCCAGTTCTGGGGGTCGACGCCCGAGCGGAGCACCGGCTCCTTCTGGACGTCCCAGCTCACCCCGTCCGTGCTCTCGGCGTACTTGACGTGGATCGGCGCGCCCTCGGCCTCCGCGAAGGTCTTCGCGGCGCCGGTCGACCAGTACGCCTTCCACTTGCGATCGTCCTCGTCGAAGAAGACGTCGGGATCGCCGACCGAGATCTCCAGGTTGCCGTCGGGCAGCGCTTTACCTGCAAGATACACAGGATTGGCCGCGCACCGGCGCCACGCGCCGTCGCCGGGGGTGCAGCCGAACGGCGCGGGGCCCGCCGCGTCGCCGCTCGAGGACGACGAAGACGACGCGCCGTCGGACGCCGGGGCGTCGCCCACCGAGGCGTCGGCGCCGGGGACGCCACCGGGCGGGACGTCGTCGTCGCTGCACGCCGCGTACGCCGCCGCCGAGAGGAGCGCCGCCGCGATCGCCACCCGTCGCTTGGAGATCATCACACGCAGGATATCGCGCGGGCGCGCGCGCGTCAGGGGCACGCGGCGCCGGCCGCGCGCGGCGTGGCGCCGCCTTTGCCCTGCCCGCACCAGGCGGGGAAGCCCGCGGGGAGCGGCTTGCCCGCGTAGGGCGACTGCCCCGCGCCGAGCCAGTAGGGGTGGTCGAGCACGAACTTCCACACGAGATCCCACTGGTGGGCGCCGGCCGCCGGCGGATCGAGCGGGGGCACGTCGTGGCCGCAGTTGTGGACGCACTCGACCATGGCGTGACCGCCCGCGGCGAGGCCCTCCTCGAGCTTCTTCGACGCGGTCTCGAACTTCATCACCGGGAAGTTCGAGGGGTAGACGTCGGTGGGCCCGCCCCAGAGGACGAGCGCAGGCAGCTTGTGCGCCACCGGCGTCCACGGGCGGATGATGCCGTCGACGCCGCCCGAGAGCGACACGATGCTCGAGAGCCGGTTCGCGCGCGCGCCCGCGAGCTGCGCGCTCCAGAGCGCGCCGGCGGACACGCCCGCCGTGGCGACGCACTCCTTGTTCACCGGCAGCGCGGCGCCGACGCAGGCGAGCGCGTCGTCGAAGAACTTCGCCTCTTCTTCGACGCGCGCGTCGGACTGGCTCGACTCGAACGGCCAGCGGAAGAGCACGTCGCCCTTCGGCTTCGGGATGACGCCGATGAAGCGGCGGAGCTCCGCCGCGGCGCCGATGTCGACGATGTCGAGGACGTCCTGGGGATCGCCGCCGAGCCAGTGCCAGAAGAACACCACCGGGAGCTTCTCGCCCGCGGCGATCGTCGCCGGACGCACGACGACGAAGCTGCGGTCCGCGCCCGAGCTCGAGAGCGTCGTCATCGCCGGCGCGGCCGCGAGGGCCGGGCACGTCCCGGCGTAGGTCGGCAGCGCCGGCGCGAGGACGGCGCCGGCGGGCGGAGTCGCGCCGCAGGACGCGACCACGGGGGCTGCATCCCCACCGGCGTCACCCGACGCGCCCGAGGAGGACCCGCCGCTCGACGAACCGCCGCTCGAACCGCCGCTCGACGAGCCACCGCTCGATGCGCCGCTCGACGAGCCACCGCTCGACGAGCCACCGCTCGATGCGCCGCTCGAACCGCCGCCCGACGCGCCGCCGCTCGCGGCGGGTTCGGCGCCCGTGGTGCCACACGCGTGGGCGAGGGCGCCGACGCGGGAGAGCGGCGCGACTGCGAGGAGACGTCGGGTTCTCACGGCCGGGCACC
>JAEUKG010000106.1 GCA_016794325.1 Myxococcales bacterium
CGGCACCGGCTCCGTCGACGTGTACGCGTTCGGGCCCCGGGGAGACCACGCGGTGTACGTCGTCGGCCGCTTCCACGGCGCGCTCCACTTCGGCGCGACCCAGTGGGGCCCGTCGCTCGGCCTCGGCTTCCGCTACTGATCGGGCCCGAGGGCCTCGACTCAGCCGCCGGCCTTGGGCCGGCTGATCGCGGCCACGGTGGCCCGGGTCGCGCGCACGTAGTCGGCGGCGGCGAGGAAGATCTGCGTGCCGCGGACGCCCGCCGACACCGAGATCGTGGCGTGCCCCTGCGCGGCCTCCTCGAAGAAGACGGGGAACGCCTTCTTGGCCCCGAGCACGGTGACGCCGCCGCGGACGTAGCCGGTGAGCGGCTCGACGTCCTTGAGCGGCACGGTGTCGACCTTCTTGTCGCCGGCCGCGCGCGCGAGCGCCTTCAAGTCGAGCTCGTGCCCGGCGGGGACGACCGCGAACAGCGGCCCGCGCTTGTCGCCGCGCACGAGCAGCGTCTTCAGCACCTGCGCCTCCGGCAGGCCCACCTTCTGGGCGACGCTCTCGGCCGAGAGGTCGTCGGGATCGACCGCGTATTCGCGGAGCTCGTAGGCGATCGCGAGCCGATCGAGGATGCGCGCGGCGTTGGTCTTCACGCCTCGATCTTGGCGATGCGGCGCGCGTGGCGCGGCTCGGCGGCGTCGAACGCGGTGGCGAGCCACACGTCGACGATGTCGTTCGCGAGGCCGGCGCCGACGACGCGAGCGCCGAAGGTGAGCACGTTCGAGTCGTTGTGCGCGCGGCTGAAGCGCGCGGTGAAGGTGTCGGAGCAGTTCACGGCGCGGACGCCCTTCACGCGGTTGGCGGTGATGGCCATGCCGACGCCGGTGCCGCAGATCAAGATGCCGCGCTCGAACTTCCCCGCGGCGACGCCGAGGGCGACCGGCTTCGCGAAGTCGGCGTAGTCGGTGGCCTCGGCGCTGGTCGCCCCGACGTCGGTGACCTCGTGGCCGGCCTTGCGCAGGCGCTCCACGAGCTCGTTCTTCAGCGAGAAGCCGCCGTGGTCGGCGCCGATGGCGATGCGCATGTCAGCTCGCGAGGGTGGAGAGGACGAGGGTGCAGTTGGTGCCGCCGAAGCCGAAGGAGTTGTTCATGGCGTGGCGGACGCGCCGCTCGCGCGCGGTGAGCGCGACGTAGTCGAGCATGCACTCGGGATCGGGATCGGTGAGGTTGATCGTCGGGGGCACGCGACCCTCGGCGATCGCGAGCGCGCACACCGCCGTCTCGACCGCGCCGGCGGCGCCGAGGAGGTGGCCCATCATCGACTTCGTCGAGCTCACCCAGAGCTTCCTAGCGAGGGCGTGCTCGCCGAAGACGGCGGCGATCGCCTGCGACTCGCAGATGTCGCCGACCGGCGTCGAGGTGCCGTGGGCGTTGATGTAGTCGATGTCGTTGGGCGAGAGCTTGGCGTCGGCGAGCGCCATGCGCATCGAGCGCTGCGCGCCCTCGCCCTGGGGCGCCGGCTGGGTGAGGTGGTTCGCGTCGCTCGACGCGCCGTAGCCCGTCACCTCGCAGTAGATCTTCGCGCCGCGCTTCTTCGCGTGCTCGAGCGACTCGAGGACGAGGATGCCCGCGCCCTCGCCGCAGACGAAGCCGTCGCGACCCTTGTCGAAGGGCCGGCTCGCGGCCTTGGGGTCGTCGTTGCGCCGCGAGAGCGCGTACATCGCCTCGAAGCCGCCGATGCCGACCGGGGTGATGGTCGACTCGGCGCCGCCGGCGATCATCGCCTTCACCCGGCCGCGGCGCACCCACTCGACGGCCTCGCCGATGGTGTGGGCGCCGCTCGAGCACGCGCTCGTGATGCAGTAGCTCGGCCCGCGCAGGCCGTAGCGCATCGAGATCTGGCCGGCGGCGAGGTTCGCGATGATGCCGGGGATCGAGTAGGGGCTGATCTTCTGCGGGCCCCGCTCGAGGATCATCTGCTTCGTCTTCTCGAGCGTCTCGAGGCCGCCGAGGCCCACGCCCACGAAGCAGCCGACCTCGTTGCGCTCCTCGTCCGACAGCTCGAGCTTCGAGTCCTCGAAGGCCATGGCCGCCGCGCCCATCGCGAACTCGATGAAGCGGTCCATCTCCTTGAGCTTCTTCTTCTCGATGAAGCGGGAGGGCTCCCAGTCCTTGACCTCCGCCGCGAAGCGCACGCGGAACGCGGCGGGATCGAACTGGGTGATGGGGCCCGCGCCGCTCGTGCCGGCGAGGAGGGCGTTCCAAGTCTCTTGGGTCCCGATACCGCACGGCGTGACGAGGCCGATGCCGGTGACGACGACGCGTTCCATGGGCGGCTCCATAGCGCGTTTTCCGCGCTGGTTCCACAGCTCGAGGCGGTCGCGACGCGTCGATTCTCGCCTCGACGTCCGCGCGCGGCGCGCGCGCGAACGAGCCCTCGCCCGCGTGGCGGGTCGGGCACGGACGAGGTCGAACGCCGCGGAGGCGGCGACTCCGCCACTCGCCGTCGTTCACGACACCACGCGCCACCGACCGCGGGGCGCTTCACCCCTCGCAGACGGCCACGCCCCCGGCGCTCCCACCCTCCCCGCGGGCACGCCGCCCGCGAGCCACGCTCGTAGGGGTGCGACCGATGGCCAGCACCCCTCGAGCCGACTACTTCTTCGCGTGCTTCTCGATGTAGTCGATGGCGTCTTGGACGGTGCGGATCTTCTCGGTGTCCTCGTCCGGAATGTCGATCTCGAACGCCTCTTCGAAGGCGAGCACGAGCTCCACGAGCCCGAGCGAATCCGCCCCGAGGTCTTCGATGAAGGTCGACTCCGGCTTGATGTCCTTCTCGTCGACGTCGAGCTGCTCTTTGATGATGCGCTTGACCTCGCTGGGGATGTCCTGAGCCATGCGGTGCCCTCTAACAGAAAACGGTGGTGAACAGGTTACGTTTTTTCGTAAGGCCGCGGTTTTGCGGCAAGAAGAGCGGGCAAAAAGAAACGTCGCGCGGGCGCTCGTCGGCGGAAGGAGAGGTGGGGGAGTCGCCGACCGGCGCCGACACCGAGGGGGGCGGCGGGCTCAGACGTACATGCCGCCGTTGACGCGCAGCACCTGCCCGGTGACGTAGCCGGCCTCCTCGCTCGCGAGGTAGGCGCAGGCGGCGGCGACGTCTTTGGCCGAGCCCGTGCGGCCGAGGGGGATGAGCTTGGCGAGCTGCTCCTTCATCGCGTCGGTGATGTTGCTCGTCATGTCGGTGTCGATGTACCCGGGAGCGACCGCGTTGACGGTGATGTTGCGCGACGCGTATTCGCGGGCGATCGACTTCGTGACGCCGAGGAGGGCGGCCTTGGTGGCCGCGTAGGCCGTCTGGCCGACGTTGCCCATCTCGCCGACGACGCTCGAGAGGAAGATCACGCGGCCCCACTTGGCCTTCATCATCGGGCGGGTGGCCGCGCGGGCGCACACGATCGCGCCCCGCACGTTGACGTCGAAGAGCCGCGCGAGGTCCTCCTCCTTCAGGCGGAGCAGGAGCCCGTCGATCGCGATGCCGGCGTTGGCCACGAGCACGTCGAGGCGGCCGTGGCGCTTGGCGATCTCTTCGATCGCCGCCTCCGTCGCCTTGGTGTCCGAGACGTCGAAGCCCGCGATCTCGGCCTTGCCGCCGGCCTTGACGATCGCGTCCGCGACCTCGCGGGCCTTGTCCTCGCCCTTGGCGTAGTTGACGACGACGGTGGCCCCCTGCGCGGCGAGCGCCTCGCAGCACGCTCGGCCGATCCCGCGGGAGCCCCCCGTCACCAACGCGACCCTACCTTCGAGCTTGAACATGGACCACTCTCCTTCGATCAGGTCGCGGACGGGGTGAAGAACGCGGCGGCGCCGTCGATCGCGGCGGCGTCGCACACGCTGTGGACCTTCACGTCTTTGGCGATGCGCTTCATGAGCCCCGCGAGCACCTTGCCGGGGCCGATCTCGAGGGCGTGGGTGACGCCCTGGTCGCGCATGAGCCGCATCGCCTGCTCCCACCGGACCGCGCCGTCGACCTGGCGGACGAGGAGCTCCTTGACCCGCGCGGGGTCGGAGTTCGGCGTCGCGTCGAAGTTGGCGACGATGGGGAAGGCCGGGGCGGCGACGCGCACCGCCGCGAGCTCGGCCTCCACGACCTTGGCCGCCGGGCGCATCAGCGCGCAGTGGAAGGGCGCGCTCACCTTGAGCGGGATGACCTTGCCCTTCTCGGCCGACGCGAGCTCGGCGACGCGACCGACCGCGCGGGCGTGGCCCGCGATGACGATCTGGCCCGGGGCGTTGAAGTTGGCGCAGCTCACGACATCGTCGCCCGACGCTTCTCGGCAGAGCTCCTCGAGGCGCGCGGCCTCGACGCCCATCACCGCCGCCATCGCGCCGACGTCGGGGGGCACGGCCTCCTGCATCGCCCGGCCGCGGGCCCGCACGATGCGCACCGCGTCCTCGAGCTCCAGCGCGCCGGCGGCGACGAGGGCGGAGTACTCGCCGAGCGAGTGCCCGGCGCCGAAGGTCGGCAAGGGGAGGGCGGGGTGCCGCTCGCGGAGCGCCGCGAGGATGGCGATGCTCGCGGTGACGATCGCGGGCTGCGCGTTGGCGGTGAGGGTGAGATCGCTCTCGGGCCCCTCGAGGATCAGCTTGGAGAGCGGCTCACCGAGCGCGGCGTCGGCGCGCTCGAAGACCTCGCGCGCGGCGCGCGAGCCTTGGGTGACGTCCTTCGCCATGCCCACGTGCTGGGCGCCTTGTCCCGGAAACAACCACCCGAGTCGCATGGCGGCGTGGGATAGCGCATGCACGCCCGCGGGCGCAAGGCTCGGCGGGCGCGTCTGTCGCGATCCCGGGTGCGTCGCGCCGTGCGCAGCTTCAGCCGGCGGGGGCGTCTTTGGGGGCGTCGCTCCCGGCGTCCTGGCCGGCGTCGGCGCCGCCGCTGCTCGAGGACGACGAGCCGCCGCTCGAGGAGGAGGACCCCCCCGAGGAGCTCGACGACGCGTTGTCGGGGGGATCGAGGCCGTCGCCCCGCCGCCCGCCGCCCTGGTAGCTGCCGCCGGTGTCGAAGATGCACGCGGTGACGCCGAGCGCCACCGCCGCCACCGACCCCGCCAGCGTCCAGCCGCGCTTGCTCAACATTGCCACGTCCCCCCCGGCCCATCGCAGCGGCAGCTCCCGGGCTCCTTGGAGGAGGCGCCGAACGCCGGGCACTCCTGCTTCTCCTTGTAGAAGCCGAGGCAGAGCGAGCCCGGTCGGATGGCCGACGTCGGGCACGGCGGGAACTCGATGGTGAACACCGCCTGGTCCTCGAGCTTGCCGTCGACGCGGACCTCGCAGGTGTATTTGCCGACCGGGAACGGCAGGTCGTCCTTGTCCTCGCCCGTGACCGGGTCCTTCTTCGTGAGGGCGAGGGCGAGCACCTGGTTGGCGCCCTTGGCGGCGGCGACGTCGAGCGAGCCGGTCACGCGGTCGGCGTTCGGGGCGCTGTTGTTCGTGAAGTCGTAGCGGGTGTTCTGGCGGATGAGCGCCTCGATGGTCGCCCCCTCGCGCCCCGCCGAATATTCGATGATGCAGACGATCGACTGGGTGTCGGTGAAGAACGACGTACGCTGGCGCGCGCCCGATTGGTCGAGCGACATGTACACGTCCCGGATGCCGATCGTGGAGGTGCACGAGGCGAGCACCGGAGCGGCGAGCAGCGTGGCGGCGAGGACACAGACGACGCGCCTGAGCATCAGCCAAGCAGAATAGCAGGACTTTTCGCCAAGAGGCTACGTCCGTGATCCGGGGCCCAGCAGCTCCGCCCGCGGCCGTTCAGATCGTGACGAGCGCGCCGCCCCACGACACCCCGGCGCCGAGGGCGCACATGAGCACGTGATCGCCGGCCTTGATCTTCCCGCTGCGGACGTTGTCGTCGAGGAGGATCGGGATCGAGGCGCTCGAGGTGTTTCCGACCTTCTCGATGTTGAGGAGCACCTTCTCCTCGGGCACGCCGAGCCGCGACACCACGTTGTCGATGATGCGGAGGTTCGCCTGGTGGGGGCACACCCAGTCGACCTCGGAGGCCGAGACCCCGGTCTCCTCGAGCGCGTCTTTGCTTGCAGAGTACAGGTTCTTGACGGCGACCTTGAAGATGTCCTGCCCGCGCATGTGGACCTTGTGGAGGCGCTTCTCGACGACGTCGGCGTTGGTCGGCGTCTCGCTCCCGCCGCCGGGGATCATGAGCGAGCGCGCGAGGGCGCCGTCGGTGTGGATGCGGGTGGAGAGCACGCCGCGCGCGCGGCCGCGGGCGGTCGCCCCCCCGGCGGGGCCGAGGATCACCGCGCCCGCGCCGTCGCCGAAGAGGACGCAGGTGCCGCGATCCTCCCAGTTGACGACGCGGGAGAGGAGCTCGACGCCCACGACGAGCACGTTCTTCATCGCGCCGGTCTTCACGAACTGGTCGGCGATCGAGAGCCCGAAGATGAAGCCCGCGCACGCGGCCGACAGATCCATCGCCGGGCAGTGGCCCGCGCCGAGCTTCTGCTGGACGTAGACCGCGGTGGCCGGCATCGGCATGTCGGGCGTGACGGTGCCGACCAGGATCATGTCGAGGTCGGACGCCTGGAGCTCCGCGGCCTCGAGCGCGCGCTTGGCCGCCGCGGTCGCCATGTCGCTCGTCACCATGCCCTCGGGGGCGATGCGCCGCTCGCGGATGCCGGTTCGCTCCACGATCCACGCGTCGGTGGTGTCGACCATCTTCTCGAGGTCGAAGTTCGAGCGGATGACGTCCGGCAGGTAGTGGCCGGTGCCGAGGATGCGCGACTGGGGTGTGGCGGCCATGCGTCTCTCTCTAGCAGACGGCGCGCTGCGTGGGTTTCACGAACTTTTGAAGCGAACGAAGCTACGCAGCGCGTCCGCGCCAACGGGCGCCGCCGTGGCGCGTACGGACCGCGGGAGGCGCGGACCCGAAAGACAAAATGCAGCCGCGCGAGCCCTCGCCGAGGGCTCGCGCTCTCACGAGCCGACCGCGCGGGTCAGCTCTTGGCGGAGGCCGTGACGCTCTTGCCCTTGTAGAAGCCGCAGGCCGCGCACGCGCGGTGCGCGATGACGGGCTCGCCGCAGTTCGGGCAGGCGATGAGGTTCGGCGCGACGACCTTGTCGTGGTTGGCGCGGCGCATGTTGCGCTTCGAACGGCTGGTGCGTCGCTTGGGGACGGCCACGGTGGTGCTCCTTGTTGGGTCTCAGTTCTTCGGCTTGAAAGCGAGCAGGGGGGCGAGGCGTGGATCGACGGGGCGCTCGGCGGCCTCGGACTCGGCTCGGGGAGGGGGGCTCATACCCGGGCAATCCTCCGAGCACAAGGGGATCATGGGGGTTTCGAGCACGAGCTCGTCGCGGACCAGCTCGTCGAGGACCACCGTCTCGCCGTCGTAGGCGAAGGTGTCGGCCTCGTCGGACGCGAACTCGTACTCGAGCTCCTTCGGCGTCTGGAGCTTGTTTCGCGGGACGAGGAGGGCCGAGACCTCTTGGTCGACGGGGATCACGACGGGCTTGAGGCAGCGCGCGCAGGGGGCGGTGAGCTCGGCCTGGAGGCGACCGTGGACGACGACGTCCGACCCGCTCTTCGAGATGCGGACGACGAGCTTGCCCTCGCGGTCGGTGGCCGTCGCCTCGTGCGACTCGAGAGCGCCGCGGACCCAGGTGGGGCGCACGCTGAACTCGTAGCTCCGCCCGGAGGCGTCGAGGTCTGCGACGGGGATGGCGAACTCGTGGGACGACATGAAAAAAAGCCCCTCCCGAGAAAGGGGGAGGAGCTTTTTCCACACCTTGGTGGGTTCTGCAAGCGCAGCGTAGCCCTCGCGTACCCCCGTGCCCGTGCCCGTGCCCGTGCCCGTGCCCGTTCGCGTTCCCGCTCCCCTTCCCACCCTAAGACGCCAAGCCATAGAGCGTCGGGCACGGGCACGGGCACGGGCACGGGCACGGGCACGGGGACGGGCACGGGCACGGGCACGGGCACGGGCACGGGCATGGGCTGGGGGCACCCACACCGGCCCCGCGAAAGACGTGTGTGCTCCAGCACCTACGCAGGTGTGTAGCGCGCTTCGCACTCGAGAGGGCCCAATGTATCGAAATCGTTGCACTCTCTGGCCATGGTGGTAACTCAGCGCGTCGGATCGCGTCTTGCTTATCGAGTCGTTGAGTGGATGAACCACTCAACAACGCAGCACCGAAGGAGCCGTACGTTGAGCACCAAGACCCCGCCCGTGAAGAAGACGACGCGCCTGAAGCAGATGATCGCCAGCAAGGACCTCTCGTTCTTGATGGAGGCGCACAACGGCCTGTCGGCGAAGATCGCCGAGGAGGCGGGCTTCGAGGGGATCTGGGGCAGCGGCCTGTCGATCTCGGCGGCGCTCGGCGTGCGGGACAACAACGAGGCGAGCTGGACCCAGGTGCTCGAGGTCGTCGAGTTCATGGCGGACGCGACCAAGGTCCCGATCCTCCTCGACGGCGACACGGGCTACGGCAACTTCAACTCGATGCGCCGGCTCGTGGTGAAGCTCGAGCAGCGCGGCGTCGCGGGCGTGTGCATCGAGGACAAGCTCTTCCCCAAGACCAACAGCTTCATCCGCGGCACCGCGCAGCCGCTCGCCGATCCCGAGGAGTTCGCCGGCAAGATCCGCGCGGCCAAGGAGGCGCAGACCGACCCCGACTTCGTCGTCGTCGCCCGCGTCGAGGCGCTCATCGCCGGCCACGGCATGGAGGAGGCCCTCCGCCGCGGCGAGATGTACCGGAAGGCCGGCGCCGACGCGATCCTCATCCACAGCGCGCAGCGGCACCCGAACGAGATCCTCGGCTTCAAGAAGGAGTGGGGCGATCGCCTCCCCGTCGTGATCGTGCCGACCAAGTACTACACGACGCCGACCGACGTGTTCCGCGAGTACGGCTTCTCCGTCGTCATCTGGGCCAACCACCAGATGCGCTCGGCGATCACCGCGATGCAGGCGACGGCCCGCCGCATCTTCGTCGACCAGCACCTCATGAACGTCGAGGAGGAGGTCGCGCCCCTCGCCGAGGTCTTCCGCCTGCAGGGCGAGAAGGAGCTCGAGGAGGCCGAGAAGCTCTACCTGCCGAAGAGCGGCGCGCCGGCGCGCGCGATCGTCCTCGCGGCGTCGCGCGGCGAGGAGCTCGGCGAGCTCACCGAGAACCAACCCAAGGCGATGGTGCCGATCGCGGGCAAGCCGCTGCTCGAGCACGTCGCGGCGTCGTTCCGCGCGGCCGGCATCCGCGACATCACGGTGGTGCGCGGCTACAAGAAGGACGCGGTCAAGGCGACCGGCGTCACCTTCGTCGACAACGACGAGTTCGAGAAGACCCAGGAGGTCGGCTCGCTCAAGAAGGCGATCGGCGCGCTCGAGGGCACGACCCTCGTGGCCTACGGCGACGTCCTCTTCAAGAAATACATCCCCGAGAAGCTCGTCGATCACGACGGCGACTTCGTG
>JAEUKG010000181.1 GCA_016794325.1 Myxococcales bacterium
CGGAGCGGCGACCGCGCCGGCGACCGCGCCGGCGTACCCGTCCCCGCCGCTGCCGCCGCTGCCCGACGTCGTCCAGACCCCGGTGACCTACCCCTACGGGGTCCCCGCGGTGGGCGCGACGGCGTACCGCCCGCTGCCAGCCTACGGCTACGCCCCGGCCCCCACCTACGCGCCCCGGCGGGTTGCGCCCCCGCGCCCGGCCCGCCCGCTCGAGCTCGCGATGATCGCGCTCGCGGTCGTGCTCGCCGACGTGGCGCTCTGGAACGGCACCGGCGGCTACGGCCTCGCGGCCCTCTTCGCGGGTATTCCTATCGTGATAGGATTCGCGGTGCCGCGCGTCCGCACCTCGCCGCGGCTCTTCGCGATCGGCGCGCTCCTCCTCGTGGTCGCCGGGCGGGCGATGTTCCACCCGAGCGCCGGGCTCGTGCTGCTCGGGGTGGGGCTCCTCGCCGCGTTCGCGGTGGGGCTGCGGCAGCGGGCGACGTTCGTCCCCGAGGTCGCGCTGTCGGCGGTGTCGGCGATCGCGGTGCTCCCTCAGCGCGTCACCGGCGTCGCCCGAGGCGTGCGCCGCCTGTTCGGCAAGACCCGACTGTCGTCGGCCAAGGTGCTCCCCGTGGTCATCCCGGTCGCGCTGCTGGGGGCGTTCCTCGGGGTGTTCTCGCTCGCGAACCCCGTCGTCGCCCACGGCGTCGAGCGCGCGTGGACCGCGGTCACCCGCTTCATCACCTTCCCCCACCCCCTCCGCGTCGGCCTCTGGGCGCTCCTCGCGATCGTGGCGGCGGTGCTCGCCCGGCCGGCGACGTACCGCTTCAAGGCGAAGCTCGCGATGCCGGCCGAGGGCGAGGCCAAGGACGTCTCGCTCGCGATCGCCCGAAACGCGCTCTTCGCGCTGAACGCGCTCTTCCTCGCGTTCAACGCCCTCGACGTCGCTTACCTGTGGGCGGGCTCGCCGCCCCCCGGCACCGACACCCAGCACTACGCGCACTCGGGGACGTTCTGGCTCACGGTCGCCCTCTCGATGACGACCGCGACGGTCGGGGTCCTCTTCCGCAAGGAGCTCGCCTTCGACCCGCGCGCGAAGCTCGCGCGCGTCCTCGCCGCGGTGTGGGTGGGCCAGGGCTTCGTGCTCGCCCTCGGCGCCTTCCGCCGCATCGCGATGCACGTGACCCGCAGCGGGCTCTCCGACCTCCGCATCGTCGGCATCTTCGGCACCACGCTCGTGTGCGTGGGCCTCGGCCTCGTGCTCTTCAAGATGTTCCGGCTGAAGAGCTTCGCGTGGCTGCTCCGGCGCCAGGCCGACGCGTTCGCGCTCGCGCTCGTGCTCTACGCCGCCACCCCGACCCACCTCCTGTCCGCCAAGGTCAACGTGTCGCGAATCGCCGCCGGCGAGTACCGCCCCGTCCTCCACATGTTCTCGCAGAGCCGCGAGGCGGAGTCGGCCCCCGCGCTCCTGCCGCTCCTCGACCACCACGACGCGCGGGTGCGGCAGGGCGTGGCCGCGCTCCTCGCCGACCGCCTCGACGCGCTCGCTCGGAGCCGCGACGAGAGCACGCGCTGGACCCAGGGCGACCTCGCCCGCAGCCGCGCGATCGCGGCCCTCGAGCCGCGGCGCGCCGACATCGAGCGCGCGCTCGCCGGCGCCGACCGGGAGGACGCGATGCAGGTGCTCCTCCGCATCGAGAAGGGCGCGAACGACGACTGGTCGCTCGAGCAAATCCTGAGCATCCCCGAAGCCCGCCGCTCGTCGCCGGACGCCGGCTACGGCTCGCGATCGCGCGACTTCTGAGCCGCATCCCCTCCACCGGGCAACGACGGTCTCGCCTCGAACACGACGATCGAGCGCCGCGCTCCAGCCGGCAGTGCCCCCTGAAGCGCGTGACGGGGGGCCGCGCGGCGGGGCGCGCGCGGGGCGTGGGGCTGCCCTCGCTCCTCGAGTTGCACGACACGCGTGCCGCACCCGCACCGGCTGCGACTTCCGCAGCGCGGCAACCGGGCTGACGATCGCCGTGCGTCGCGGTCGGCCTTCGAGCGGACACGTCGACCGAGGTGGCCCGGGCCACCCCCGAACCGTCCGGGCCACCCCTACCCCCGCCGGCCCCGATCCCCCCCTCCGAAAAGTGGGCAGCCAGCTGGCTGTTTTTCGGCGGGGGGATCGGGGCGGTGGGTGGCACGGGGGGTGCTCACGGCGGACCTCAAGAA
>JAEUKG010000207.1 GCA_016794325.1 Myxococcales bacterium
CTCGAAGCGGAGCTTCCACCCGAGCGTCGCGCCCCGCCGCCTGCTCTTCAGCATGGCGCGCACCGGCGGCTGACGCCGCCTCGCCAAGGAATGTCCATGAAGCCCTCCCTCCCCTCCTCCGCGCTCGCCCTCGCCCTCGCGGCGTGGGCCGCGCCCGCTCGCGCCGACGACCCCGCGCCTCCGGCGCCCGCTCCCGAGCCCGCCCCCGCCCCCGCGCCCGCCCCCCAGAAGCCTGCGCCGCCGCCGTACTCCGTCCCCTGGCAGCTCCGGCCGATCGTGGCGCCGCGGGTCCTCCGCGCCGAGAGCTCGCTCGCGTTCTACGAGGACGCCGCCGGCAAAGGCGGCTTCACCGACGCCACCCTCGTCACCGCCGCGTACCGCATCGACGGCACCGGCCCGGCGACCGCGGGCCTCGCCCCCGTCGTGCGCTGGGGCTTCGTCACCGACGATCCCGCCCCCGGCAACAAGACGCGCGGCGGCTTCGTGATGGTGAACCCGCTCGTCGGCGCCGCCTACGCGCTCAAGCTCGGCGCCGGGATGCGCGCGAACGCGTTCTTCGGCGCCACCATCCCCGTCGGCGGCGGCGGCGGCGACTCGCCCGACCCCGGCTCGCTCAACAGCCGTCAGAAGGGCCTGAACTCCCGGGCCCAGCTCGACAACGCCATGTTCGCGGTGAACGACTTCACCGTCATCCCCGGCGCGTCCGTCGCCTACGTCGATCACGGCGTCACGGTGCAGGTCGAGGCCACCCTGCTCCACCTCATGCGCGTACGCGGCGACGCCCAGCAGCCCGAGGCGAGCAAGACGAACTCCACCATGGGGCTCCACGTCGGCTACTTCGTCGTTCCCCAGCTCTCGATCGGCGGGGAGCTCCGCTACCAGCGCTGGTTCAACGCGCCCTTCGCGGTCGAGCGCGACCGCACGGGCCGCTCGCGGGACACCGCCACCTTCGCGATCGGGCCCCGCGCCCACTTCAAGCTCGGGAGCGTGGGGACGATCCGCCCCGGCGTCTCGTACCAGCGCGGCCTCGATCGACCGTTCGCCGCGTCCACGCCGAACTACCACGTGGTGCAGCTCGACGTGCCGCTCTTCCTGTAGGAGCGGCGGGAGCCGACTACTCGACGACGTCGAGGCCGACGATCTTCATGAGCCGGAGCGCGTTCGAGCTCTGCACGACGCCGGGGCGCAGCTTGTAGTCGAAGGTCATCACCTCGCCCTCGACCTGCTCCTCGAAGTGCACGTTCTTCACCTTGCCCGCGAGCTCGTCCTCGAGCTCGCCGAGGGCGAGGTCGTGGGTGGAGATCGCCCCGACCGCGCCGATGCGCGACAGCTCCTTCACGAGGGCGCGGGCGCCGATCAGGCGCTCGCGCGCGTTCGTGCCGTGCAGCACCTCGTCGAGGAGGTAGAACGCGGGCGGGTCCGCCTTGCGGGCGGCGTCGAGGACCCGACGGAGCTTCTTCAGCTCCGCGTAGAACCGGGACGTCCCGTCGCCGAGCGAGTCGCGGACCCGCATGCTCGTGACCACCGTGAGCGGGCCCATCGAGAGCCTCCGCGCGCACGCCGGCGCCCCGGCGAGCGCGAGCACGGCGTTGACGCCGAGGGCGCGGAGCATGGTGGACTTGCCCGCCATGTTCGAGCCTGTGATGACGAGCGCGGCGCCGGGGCCAGGCACGCTCACGTCGTTGGCGACGCGCTTGTCGCGGGGCAGGAGCGGGTGCGCGAGCGCCTCGGCCTCGAAGCGCGCGCCCTCCCCGAGCTCGGGCCACGCGTAGTCCTCGTTCTCGAACGCGAAGTTGGCGAGGCTCGCGAGCGCCTCGAGCTCGCCGAGCGCCTCGAACCAGGCCGGCGCCACCTTCCCCGCCCGCGCGCGCCAGGCGTCGAGGAAGCTCGCGCAGTTGATGTCCCACAGGAACACCGGCGCGATGACGAAGCGGAACATGCCGTTCTCGCGCGCGTCGAGGAAGCCCACGATCGCGCCGAGGCGGCGGAGCTCCGCGGTGGCCGACAGGCCGCTCGTCTTCAGCCGCGCCTGCAGGTCGGCGAGCAGCGGCGCCTCGAACGCTTCGGCCTCGACGAGCGCGATGAGATCCGCGTAGCGCGACAGCGCGCTCTCGCGCGACGACGCGCGGTTGACGATGGGCGCGATCTTGGCCGCGAGCGCGAAGGTGAGGACGTACGACAGCGCGAGCGGCGCGAAGAACGCGCGCGGGTGCAAGAGGCCCGCGTGGCCGAGGACGAACGCGCCGATGGTGAAGAGCGGCAGGATGCGGGCGACCCACACCACCGGCACACCGCCGGGGGCCTCGGTGGCCCAGGCGAGGAAGGGCCGCGGGTCGGGCTTCTCCTCCCCGAGCATCGACCCGAGGACGGCGAGGTTCTCGCGCAGGTCGAGCCGCGAGGCGACGTCCTTCACCGCCGCTTGGCGAGCCTTGACCCCGTCGGGATAGGCGCCGGGGCGCTCGCCCGACAGCCAGGCCGAGAGCGTCTCTTCCCCGAACCGGGTGCTCGTCGCGTCGAGGAGGCGGAAGAGCGAGCCCGCGCCGTAGACGTCGAGGTCGTCCCCGTAGGGGTGGTCCTCGCGCGAGAAGCGATCGCCGGCGGGCTTGGGGCTCGTGAGCCACGTGCCCGCGAGCCGTGAGAGCCCCGCCTCGTAGAAGGCGACCGCGGCCGCGGCCCGGTCCTTGGCGGCGTAGATGCGGGCGTGCACGACGACGAGCGCGGCGAACGACGCCACGAGCGCGAGCACGCCGAGCCAGGCGACGTCGGGCAGGTGGGCCCAGACGATCGCGCCGAGGAGGGCGATGACAGCGACCACGACGGCCGCGCGCGCGAGGCCGACGGCCCGCGCTCGCCCTTCGAGCGCGCCGAGGGTCGCCGCGCGCTCGGTCTTCCTCTTCTCGTACGTCCGGCGCACCTCGTCGCGGTTCACGCCCCGGACCTACCACACTCGGAGGGGTCGGGCGCCGACCAGATCGCGACGCGGCGAAGTCGCGCGCGGCGCCTCGTCAGGCGGCGCGTCGAGACGACTTGCGCGCCTTCGTCGCCGGCGCGCGGTCGGAGGCGCGGGGCGCGGCCGAGGTCGCCGCGGGGACGCTCGCGAGGGCGGCCGCGAGCCCGAGGAAGGTCAAGCGGACGTCGTCGGGCCCGCGGCGGGCGACGAGGCCCTTGTTCTCGAGCCGCGCGAGCGCGGCGAGCACGTCGGCGGCGTCGCCCCCCGAGCGGGCCACGAGGGCGGGCAGCTGGGGGGTGAGGCGCTTGCGGGAGACACGGGCGAGGGCGCGGAGGAGGGAGAGGTCGCTGTGCATGCACAGAACTTACGTTCAGTGCTGAACAACTGCCCAATTTGGCGCGTCGATTTCCAGTAACATCACGATTTCATTGATTTCGCACACTGATCTACCGATCACTGATCAGCCCGATCTCGTGGAAGAGGAACGTGAGCTCGTCGGTCAGCTCGTCGGTGAGCTTGGTGATGGGCTTGCCCGCGCCGTGGCCGGCCTTGGTCTCGACGCGGAGGAAGACGGGCCGCGTCGGATCGGTCTGCACCTCGGCGAGGCGCGCCGCCATCTTGCGGGCGTGGAGGGGATCGACCCGCGAGTCGCTCTCGGCGGTGGTGAAGAGCATCGACGGGTAGCGCGTCCCGGCGGTCACGTGGTGGTACGGCGAATACGCGTGGAGCCACTTGAACTGCTCGGGATCGTCGGCGGAGCCGTACTCCGGGATCCACAGCTTGCCGATGCGGAAGTGGTGGTAGCGGAGCATGTCCGTCAGGGGGACGAGGGCGAGGCCGACCCGGACGAGATCGGGCCGCTGGGTGATCGCCGCCGAGACGAGGAGGCCGCCGTTCGAGCCGCCGACGATGCCGAGCCGCTCGGGCCGGGTGATCTTCTCCGACACGAGCGCCTCCGCGCACGCGATGAAGTCGTCGAAGACGTTCTGCTTCTTCTCGAGCATGCCCGCCTGGTGCCACGCCTCGCCGAGCTCGCCGCCGCCGCGGAGGATCGCGCTCACCCACACGCCGCCGCGCCTCACCGTCGTGAGCGCGCGGGCGCTGAACGCCGGCGTCTGGTTCACGTTGAAGCCGCCGTAGCCGTAGAGGACGGTGGGGTTGTCCCCGTTCGCGGCCATCCCCTTCTTGGCGATGACGAACATCGGGATCCGCGTGCCGTCCTTCGACGTCGCGTACCGCACCGACACCTCGACGTCGCTCGCCGAGAACTTGGCGTCGAGCTTGTCCCACGGCTTGGGCTCGAGCGGCTTCTTTCCGAGCTCGACCCGGAGGACCTCGAACGGCACCACGAACGAGGTGAAGCTCACGAAGAGCTCGTCGCCCTCGAGCGAGGCGGTCACGCCCGCGCTCCCGATCGACGGCAGCGGCACCGGCCCCTCCGACTTGCCGTCGCGGGTGAAGCGCTCGATGCGCGTCGAGGCCTCGTGCATGAAGGTGGCGACGATGCCGCGGTCCGTGACGTTCACGTCGTCGAGGACGTCGGCCCCCTCGGCGATGATCCGCTTCCACGCGCTCCGCTCGGGCTTGGCGTAGTCGACCGCGTAGAGCGCGTAGCGCGGCGCGCCGTCGTTCGTCTGCAGGTACAGCCGGTCGTTTCGGGGGATCGGCTCGAAGAGGGCGCGCTTTCCGGTGGCGACGGGCACCCAGGGCGCGGCCTCCCCCTTGGCGAGGTCCTTCACGAAGACCTCGCTCTTGTCCCAACCCATGTGGACGCGGGCCACCAGCCAGCGGCCGTTCGGCGAGACGAGGACTCCGGGCACGTCGGTCTTGTCGCGCCCCTCGCCGAAGACGAGCTTGTCGGTCTTGGGGTCGTCGCCGAGCTTGTGGAAGAAGATCCGCGACGCGTACTTCTCGTCGCCTTTGGGGACGCTGCCAGGCTCGGGGTACCGCGAGTAGTAGAAGCCGCTCCTGTCGGGCAGCCACGCCACCGAGGCGTGGCGGGTGTGCTCGATGCGATCGGGGAGGTCCTTGCCCGTCGCCACGTCGCGCACGAAGAGCACGCTCTCTTCGCTCCCGCTCTCGCTACGCCCCCAGGCGAGGAGCGAGCCATCCCACGACGGATACCACCAGTCGAGGGCCGTCGTGCCGTCGCTCGAGAGCTGGGCGGGGTCGACGAGCACCCGGTCGGCGCCGGCCACGCCGTCGCGTACGTAGAGGATCGGCTGGTTCTGCGAGCCCTCGCGCTTGGTGTGGAAATACCGCCGCACCCCAGGCTTGACCGTGCGCACCGCGGGAGCGCCGACGAAGCCGACCTCGAGCAGGCCCTTGATGCCCGCCTTGAGCTCGGCCTGGCCCGGCACCTTGTCCAAGAAGGCGCGCAGCCGAGCGTTCTCGTGCTCGGTGAACGCCTTGGTCTCGGCCGAGTCGCCGTCCTCGAGCCAGCGGTACGGATCGGGGATCGACACGCCGTGCAGCACGTCGACGACGTCGGACTTCTTGTGGGTCATGGTGCTCGCGGTGGGGGTGAGGCCGGCGCCCTGGGCGCCGAAGGCGCGCGCGGCGCCGGGCGCGGGGCGGGCCGTCGTGGGAGGGGGGATGACGCCGACCTTCGGCTCGGCGCAGCCGCCCGCCGACGGCAGGGAGACGACGGCGACGAGCCAGACGAGCGCCGCGAGCGGCGAGGCCGACCGCGGCGCTCGGCGCGGGGGCGACGGTGCAGGGCGTCGGTGCATGGCGGGCATTGTTTTCGATCTCGCCGCGTAAGGCCAGGGTGCAGGTGACGGCGCGGTCGTGGTAGCGTCGCCGTCGATGAATCGGCCGCTCGTGCTCTTGTCCAACGACGACGGCTACGACGCCCCCGGCATCGTCGCGCTCCGCGAGGCGCTCGCCACCTGGGCCGAGGTCGTCACGGTCGCGCCCGAGACCGAGCAGAGCGCCACCAGCCACGCCCTCAGCCTCGCGCGCCCGCTCCGGCCGCGCCGGCTCGAGCCCGGGCTCTTCGCCGTCGACGGCACCCCCGCCGATTGCGTGTATGTTGCACTCCACGCCGGGACCCGGTTCTTGCCGCGGCGGCCCGACATGGTGGTTTCGGGCATCAACCGCGGGCTCAACCTCGGCCAGGACGTCTTCTACTCGGGCACGGTGGCCGCCGCGCGCGAGGGCGCGCTCCGGGGCATCCCCGCCATCGCCGCGAGCGCCCACGGCCGGGCCGACCTCGTCCGCGTCGCCGCCCTCGTCGTCCGGCTCGCCCGGTCCCTCCACGCCGCGCCCCGGGCAGGGCGGGCGCCGCTCCTCAACCTGAACGTCCCCGAGAAGTGGAGCGGCGAGGTGCGCGCCGCGCGCACCGGCTCCCGGCTCTACGAGGAGCTCGTCGAGTTCCGCGACGACCCGCGGGGGCGCGAGTACCTCTGGCTCGGCGGGCCGGGGGTCAAACACGAGCCCGATCCGGGCTCCGACACCGACGCCTACGACGCCGGCGCGGCGTCGCTCACGCCCCTCTCCCTCGACCTCACCAACGACGCCGCGCGCCCGCTGTGCGAGGCGCTCGTCTCGTCGCTGCACCCCGACAACACCTGACGACGCCGCGCCCCCTGCGAGCGCGCCGAGGAGCCGCCCCCATGACCGAGCCGAAGCGCGACGCCCGCATCCACTACGCCGAGACCAAGATCCGGAACGTCCCCGACTTTCCGAAGAAGGGGATCCTCTTCAAGGACATCACGCCGATGCTCGCGGATCCCCGCGCGCTCCACGTCGTGCTCGACGAGCTCAGCGAGCGCTTCATCGGCGAGCGCGTCGACGTGGTCGTCGGGGTCGAGGCCCGGGGCTTCATCTTCGGCGGAGCCCTCGCCGCGCGCCTCAACGCCGGCTTCGTACCCGCGCGCAAGCCGGGCAAGCTCCCCGCCGAGTCCGACCGCGTCTCGTTCAGCACCGAATATTCGACGACCGAGCTCGAGATGCACAAGGACGCGATCGCGGCCGGGGCGCGCGTCGTCGTCGTCGACGACGTCCTCGCGACCGGCGGCACGGCCAAGGCCGCCGCCGCCCTGGTCGCCGGCCAGGGCGGCGTCGTGACCGCGTTCGCGTTCGTGATCGAGCTCGGGTTCCTCGACGGGCGCAAGAACCTCGAGGCGGGCGCGCGCGTCGAGACCGTGATCGCCTATTGAACGCCGTCAGCTCGGCTTCGCGGGCGCCTCGGACGGCGTGACCGGCAAGAGCATCTCGAACACCGCCCCCGGCGGCCCAGCGTCGACGCAGCGCAGGCGGCCCCCCTGCCCCTCCACCAGCGTGCGGGCGGTGACGAGCCCGAGCCCGAGCCCCGTGGCCTTGGTGGTGAGGAGCGGCTCGAAGAGGCGCTCGCGCACCTCCGCGGCGAGGCCCCCGCCGCTGTCGCGCACCACGACCGCGACCCACTTGCCGAGCGCCCTCGTCTCGACGACGAGGGTGCCCCCGTTCGGCATCGCGTCGATGGCGTTCCGGAGGAGGTTCTCGAGCGCCCCGCACACCTGGTCGCGGTCGACGGCGACCGGCGGCGTGAGCTCCGCCCGGATCTCGACGCGGACGTCGGCCGGGACCGACACGCGATCGAGCGCCTCGCGCGCGAGGTCGGCGGCGTCTTCGGTGGTGCGGATCGGCGCCCGCACGCGGGCGTATTCGAGGAGGCCGGTGATGATCTGGTTCGCGCGGTCGATCTCGTCGTGGACGATCGCGATCGCGCGGGTCGCGTCGTCGGTGGCGCCGCGCTCGCGGATGCCGCGCTCGAGGACGTAGGCCGCGTTCTTGATGACGCCGAGCGGGTTCCGGATCTGGTGGGCGACGCCGCCGGCGAGGCGCCCGAGCACCGCGAGCCGCTCCTTGCGGACGAGGTCCTCCTGCGCGGCGCGGAGCGCGCGCGTCCGCTCCTCGACCCGGAGCTCGAGCTCCTCGTTCGCCCGACGGAGCGCCTCCTCGATCGCCTTGAGGCGGGTGATCTCGGAGATGATCCCGATGAGGTGCGTGACCCTGCCGCCCTCCCCGACCAGGGGCACCTTCGTCGTCGACAGGACGTGGCGCTGCCCGTGTTTGTCCGTGATCGTCTCCTCGTCGATGTTCACCGAGCGCCCGCTCTCGAACATCTCCGTGTCTTTGGCGCGGAAGAAGTCCGCCTCCTCGGCGGGGAAGAAGTCGTAGTCGGTCTTGCCGAGCATCTCGGCCCGGGAGAAGCCGACCATCTGCGCGAAGGCTCGGTTGAGGAGCACGAACCGGAAGGCGCGGTCCTTCACGAAGATGGGGTGAGCGACGGTGTCGACGACTTGGGCGAGGAAGCTCGCGTCGGCGACCGCCTCCTCCCGCCAGGGGATCGACGGCAGCGGCGGCCGCGTCTTGCCGTCGTCGTCGCTCATCCGCGCGCCTCACCCTCGTCTTTGCCGCCGAGCCGCCGCGGCATCGCTCCCAGGAGGGCGAAGAGCGCGCCGAAGAAGTCTCCGACCCCCTTGGCCCCGCCGCGCAGCTTCGCCATCGCGAGCCCGATGGTGCGCAGGGTGGGCGTGTACGGATACCACCAGAGCTCCTTCTTCGCCCGGCTCCGGTCGACGAGGACGAAGCGCGGGTGGGTCAAGGTGTCGAGCGCGTGGGGCGAGCTCGTGATGCCCCACCCCGTCTCCCCGACGCCGCTCCAGGGCGCCTGCGGGAGCGCGCCGGTGAAGCCGTGGTTGTTGATCGTGACCACGCCCGCGCGCAGGCGCCGCGCGAGCTTCTCGGCCCGGGCGGTGTCCTTCGACCAGACGCTGGCGGTGAGCCCGTAGCGCGACTTGTTCGCGAGCTCGATCGCCTCGTCGGCGCTCGCGACCACCCGGATCGGGAGCACCGGACCGAACGTCTCCTCGGTCATGAGGGCGCTGTCGTCGCCCTCGACCGAGACCACGGTGGCGTCGAAGGCGTTGCCGTCGCCGGGCTCGCCGCCGCAGAGGATCTCGGCCCCGGCCTCCTTCGCCGCCGCCACGTGACGCTCGACCGTCGCCCTCTGGGCCGCGGTCGACAGGGGGCCGACGTCGACGCCCTTCTTCAGCGCCTTCACCTTGGCGACGATCTTGTCGGTGAGCTCCTTGGCGATCGCCTTCTCGACGTACACGCGCTCGATCGACGCGCAGTTCTGCCCCGCGTTGAGGAGCCCCCCCCAAACGATGCCGTTGGCGGTCCGCTCCAGATCGCAGTCGGCGAGCGCGATCGCCGCGTCTTTTCCGCCGAGCTCGAGGGCGCAGGGGACGAGGCGCTCGGCGCACGCGTGGGCGACCTTCTTGCCGGTCGCGACGCTGCCGGTGAAGACGACGACGTCGACCTCGGCCGCGCACAGCGCGGCCCCGACCGCGCCGTCGCCCTCGGCGAGCACCACGAGGCCGTCCGGGACGAGCCCCGAGAGGAGCTCGACGACGAGCGCTCCGCACTTCGGCGAGACCTCGCTCGGCTTGAACACCACCGCGTTGCCGGCGAGCAGGGCCGGCACGAGGGTCCGCAGCGGCAGCGCGAACGGGAAGTTCCACGGCTGGATGAGCGCGACCACCCCCCGCGGCTCGCGCCGCGTCCACGCGGTCTTGCCGCCGTACGCCAGCGGATCGAGCTCGGCCTCGACTGGCTCGAGGAGCTCGGGGATCTGCTCGCACCAGTAGGCGACGACGTCGGCCGAGGGCAGGACCTCGCCCATGATCGCCTCGACCTCGGGCTTGCCGACCTCGTCGTGCACCGTCTTGGCGATGCGCTCCGCGGCCGAGAGGATGCGGCCCTTCAGCGGCGCGAGCGCCTTGACCCGCGCCTCGACGGGCTTGTCGGCCCACGCGGACTGGGCGCGGCGGGCGCGCGTGACGAGAGCAGTGACGTCGTCCTCGGGGTCGGCCATGGCGCCGGATCCTACAGGAGTTTCATGGTCTTTGCCGAGAAACGCCTCGACCGCGTCCGCGGTGCTCGTGGCGAAGAGGATCGCGAGGTGGCCCATCTCACCCACCACGAGATCGGCGCTCGTCACGTGCTCGCTGAGGTGGGAGAGCTGCGAGGTGCGGACGGGGTAGACCACGTTGTCGGCGCTCGAGTAGACGCTGAGCGCCGGGACCGGGATCCGGTGGCCGCCGAGCTTGGCGAGGAGCGCCGACCCCTCGATGAGATCGCGGCCGCCCTGGCCGACGATCGGCCCGCGGTAGGTCACCCCCGCGTGAGGGCTCGCGATCGTCACGAGGCGCCGGATCGAGGCCCCGCGGGCGAGCGCCGCGCGCCCCACCAGGCCGCCCATCGAGTGGCAGACGAGGTCGACCTCCCGGGCGCCGGTCTCGGCGAGGCCCTCGGCGACGAAGCGCGCGAGGCGCGCGCCGTTGTCCTCGACGGGGAGCATCCACGGGTAGTTGATGCCGTATACCGGTACGCCCAGGCGGCGGCCGAGCGCGCGACCGAGGTACAAGAAGCTCACCCGGTTCTGGAAGTAGCCGTGCACGACCACGACCGGGACCCCGCGCCCGCCGGTGAGGCGGCGGCCCACGAAATACATCAGCGGCAGGAGCGGCTGGGACACCAGCACCCAGCCGATCTCGCGCGCGAGCTCGGCCGCGGACACGAGCAGCGGGCGCCGGAGGTGGCGCTGCGCGAGCTTGGCGATCCCGTAGGAGCCGAGCGCGTACCCCAGCACGACCACGACGTAGCCGAGGAGCGACGTGACGGTGAGGATCAGCGCGAAGCGCACCTCGTCGCATTCTACACCGAAAGCGGCGCGGGGACGCGGAGGCGCCCGGCGCGGGGACCCGGTAGCGCGCGGCGCGGGCCTCGCGGTACACTGGGACGACCGCTCGTGAGCACCGATCCGCTGTCGACCAAGACCGAGGACATCTTCAAGACCGGAGAGGTGCTCTCGGAGACCTACGAGGTGCGCGGGGTGCTCGGCGCCGGCGGCATGGGTCAGGTCTTCGACGCCCACGACGTGCTCCTGAACCGGCGGGTGGCGATCAAGGCCCACTGGCCGACGCTGCGGCAGTATTCGCTCCGCAAGGAGGCCCAGGCGCTCGCCGCCGTCCGGCACCCGGCCATGGTCGCGGTGTACTGCATCGGCCGCCACTCGGACGTCGAGTACCTGGTGATGGAGCACGTGCCGGGCGTCACGCTCGAGAGCCACCTGAAGCAGCGCCAGAAGGTCGGCGACTCGCTCACGCCGCGCGAGGCCCTCGACATCCTCGTCGCCGTCGCCGACGGCCTCGCGGCCGTCCACCGCGCCGGCATCGCCCACCGTGACGTCAAGCCCGCCAACATCCTGCTCGCCCCCGGCGACCGCGTGGTGCTCACCGACTTCGGCCTCGTGACCCCGGAGTTCGACACGACCAAGAAGGTCGTCGCCGGCACGCCCGCCTACATGGCGCCGGAGGCGTTCTCGAACGAGGTCGCGCCCGGCGCGTCGAACCTCCTCGACGTCTACGCGTTCGGCGTCCTCGCCTACGAGCTCCTCGCGGGCGAGCAGCCCTTCGTCGGCGAGACGACGCTCCAGGTCATGTACGCCCACGTGAGCGCCGAGATCCCGGACGTCTCCAAGAAGGCCGCGGTGCCGAAGAAGCTCGCCGATCTCGTCAAGCAGCTCCTCGTGAAGGACCCCGCCGAGCGCCCGTCGTCGATGGAGGCGGTCGCGGGGCAGCTCCGCGCGATCCGCTCGGCGATCGTGCGTCCGGCGGCGGAGTCGCAGCTCGCGGTCCTCATCGTCGACGACACCGCGGACATCGCCAAGCTCATGGGGATGTACGTGAAGATGGCGGCCCCGAACGCCGACATCACCCTCGCCTCGGGCGCGCGTCAGGCGCTCGACTTCATGCGCAAGAAGGCGCCGGACGTCCTCGTCCTCGACCTGATGATGCCGGAGATGAGCGGGGTCGAGCTCTTCATGTACCTCCGCGGCGCCAAGCTGTGCGAGGACGTCACAGTCATCGCCGTCAGCGCGGGCGCGAGCGAGGCCGACCTCCAGCTCCTCCACGAGCTCGGCGTGTCGTATTTCGTGCCCAAGGGGCCGGATCTGCGCCGGCGCCTCGTGAGCATCGTCAAGGGCGTCACCGGGGTCGCGACCGCGCGCGCGCCCGAAGGGTCGCCGAGCAAGCCCGCCGCGCCCCCCGAGGGTTGACCCGCCTCGTCATCCGCCCCCGCCGCCCCCCCGGAAGCCCCCGCCGCTGCCGCCGGTGCCGGGCCGGAACGACGAGCCCAGCCCGAAGGGCCGGCCGTGCACGCCCCCGAAGCCGCCCCGCGCCCGCGCGAAGAACACGGGATCGTCGAGCAGCGTCCGCCGCGGGGTGACCCAATACGACGCGCCCGCGAGCTCCGTCGGCCATCGGGGCGCGAGCTCCCGCGCGCGCAGCCACGACAGATCGACCATGTGGATCGAGATCCCCGCCGCCTGGTACGCGAGGAAGATGGCGTGAAGATCGTCCTCTTCGGTCTCGGTCTCGTCGAGGTCGTCGACGACGTAGAGCACGCGGGTGACGAGCTCGGCGTGGAGCGCCTCGGCGGTGGGCAGGTCGCCGGGCATGAGCATGTAGCGGTTGTCGTACGTGCCGTCGCCGGGATCGTCGGTGCGGTAGGCGAGCCGCCAGGCGTCGAGGAGGAAGACCGGCGTGCTCGCGAGGCGCGGCCCCGGCGCGTTGGGGGCGTCGGGCGCGGGCGGCGGCGCGGCGGACGCCCGGGGCCGCGGCGGGATCTGCACGAGCGCCGCGAGCGTCTCGTCGGCGGGGACGATCCCGTTCGGGTCGGGCCAGTTGTTGAACGTGAGCACGCACGACACCGGGGTCCGGGCGGCGTGCGTGAGGCGCGCGCCGAAGGCGACCGAGGCCGCCCCCCGGAGATCGACGATGAGGGCGGTGTCGCTCGGCAGCCCCGCGGCGGCGATGCGCGCGGCCGCGAGGTCGGCGTCGGCCACCTCGTCGAGGCTCCGGGCGTCGGGCAGATCGGCGGCGGGCGCGAGGTCGTCGAGGGCGGAGACGAGCGTGCTCTTGCCGTAGCGCGCCCACGGATCGCCGGCCGGGAGCTGCCACGCGGCCGCGAGCTCGCGGCTCGTGGGCACCTGCATCGTGCGGACGGCCGGCACCTCGTCGGCGACGTAGGCGACGTTCGCCGACGGCGTCCACGGGCGCAGCCCGCACGCGGTGCCGAGCATCGCGACCGGGATCGCGGCCACGAGCGCCCGCGGCGCGCGGACGGCGCGGGGGAGGCGCCGGGTCATCCGCGCCCCTCCACGAAGACGGGCAGGACGAGCGCCTCGTGCGACGCGTGGCTCTCCGGCGACAGGCGCGCGAAATACCCGGCGAAGACGCCGTCGAGGAGGTAGACGCCGAGCGTGACGTAGCGTTCGCCCCACGGCGTGCCCACCGTGACCTGGGGGGCGTAGCGCTGCGCCACCCACACCTCGCCCTCGGCCTCGCGCACCGCGCGCACGATCGCGCGCCACTCGTCGTCGTCGTGCAGCACGCCCACGAACACCTGGTCGCCCACCCGGCCGAGCGCGCGCTTGAGCACCCAGCGGCGCCGATCGGCCACGAGCTCGTCGTCGGAGACGGCGGGCGCGAGCTCGGTGCGGGGGATGACGTCCTCGAGCCGCTCCCGCCCGAGGAGGGCCCAGGCGCGGGCGAAGCTCGCCTTCGACTGCGCGAACATCTCGGCGAAGCTCGCGACGACGCGGACCTTCCCCGCCCGCACCGCCCGGGCGATGGCGGGCGCGTTCTTCGCCCCCTCGAGGTATTCGGTCGGGAGGTAGCGGTAGATCACCGAGACCCGGCGGCCGCGAGCGAACAGACTATCCGCTACGGAATAGAGCGCGGTCACCGGCATCCGCGACGTCCGCCCGCCCCTCCGCCGCACCGCCCGCTCGACGATCGCGCACACCTGCAGATCTTCGGCGTAGGCGGTGCAGAAGACGATGGCGATGTCGCCGAGCGGCGAGCCGGGCCCGCCCGACTCGCGGACGAGCCGCTCGGCGAGGTCGTCGAGCACGGTGGTCGGATCGTGGTGGCGGTGGTAGCCGGCGGCCCGCGCGAGCGCCGGGAGCGCCGCCGCCTCGTTGTGCCCGCCGGGGCAGTCGGCGTTGATCTCGCAGGCGAGGAAGCCGTCGCCGCTCCACAGGAGGTCGACGCGCGCGAGCGAGCCCCGGTCCCCCGCGGCGTCGGCGGCGCGGGCGAGGGCGAGCACGTCGGGGTGGAAGCCGTAGGCGGCCGCCTCGTCGGGGTCGGCGAGCGCGGCCGCCGCCGCCTCGTCCATCGCGCGCGACGCGTGCACCGCCGTCGCCACCGCCGCCTGGTGGGCCGCTCGCGACAGGACGAGCGGGTGGAGATCGACCCGGCGCTCGCCGCCGACGAAACTATCCCACACAAGATAGTCGTGCTCGAGCGCGCGCGCGAGCTCGGGCTCCGAGAGCGGGTCGACCCGCCCGAGCGGCTCGACGTACAGGGGCGCCCGAGGGGCGCGGAGCTCGGGGGGCGCGGGGAGCGCGGGGAGCGCGGCCAGGGTCATGGCAGGCGCCTCGCGAGCTCGCCGAAGAGCGCCGGGTCCTCGGCGCCGAGGCCCCAGAAGAGGACGCCGACGTCGGCCGGCAGGACCTCGGGCGTGTAGGCGCGCAAGAGGCGGAGGGTGGACTCGGCGTCGTCGAACCACACCCACCGGTCCTCGCCCTCGACGCTGCGGTAGCCGAAGAACGGCGCGCCCGTGGGCCCGCGGTCGATCCGCGCGCCGTAGGCGGCGGCGAGGCCGCGGGCGTCGAGGTAGCCGACGCCGCGGATGCCGCGCGGGCCGAACTCGGCGCCGTAGAGCGGGTACGCGACGTCGAGCGGCACCGACCCGCTCCGATCGCGCGCGAGGCGCACGGCGTCCACCGCCCACCCGGGATCGAACGTCGGGCCCGGCGTCCGGTCCGAGTAATCGAGCGTCATCACCCGGAGGCGATCGCTCACCCGCGCGAGCGACGGGACGTCGAACGCCTCGCCGCCGGGCAGATCGCTCGGCGCCTCGACCGACGGCGGCACGAAGACCCCGAGCTTGCGCGTCGCTCGCACCGCGGTCGAGAGCTCGGTGACGAGGGCGGTGACGTCGTCGCGCGCGGCGTCGGGGAGCTTCTCGAGGTTCACGTCGACGCCGTCGGCGGCGCGCGACAGCTCCTCGACCGAGGCCGCGACCTTCTTGCGCCACTCGGGACGGCTCATCGCGGCTGCGGTCGCGCGCCCGTCGAAGCGCTGGCCCGACTCGTCGGTGAACGCGACGCCGTAGCTCACCTTGTAGCCGAGCGCGTGCAGGTCGCTCGTGAGGGTCGCGAGGGCGGCGCGCCCGCTCGGATCCGACGGCCCGACGCTGCCGTCGGCCCGGGGGACGAGGCACAGGATCAGCACCTCGGACACCACGCGCTTGGTCTCGCGCCGCGCGAGGGTGGAGATCTGCGCGGTGTCCATGACGCACGTGTCGGCGAGCACGGTGACGCGCCGGCGCGGCAGCGGCGCGGTGTCCGCCTGGGCGACGCCGCCGACCTGGCCGTCCTCGAACCCGCACGCTACCGCGCTCATCGACGAGAGCACGAGGAGCGCACCTA
>JAEUKG010000210.1 GCA_016794325.1 Myxococcales bacterium
AAATCCAGCGCGAGGTGGTACACATCCAGTCGTTCGTGGTCGAGCGCCTGCATCCACTCCCCATCGGCCGCTTTGCGCACCCTGTTGCCTCCCTCGGGCACGGGCACGGGCACGGGCGCACGGGCACGGGCACGGGCGAGAGGAGAGCCGGCGTTCAGGGACACGCCCTAGGCCTCGGCGCGCGACGCCAGAGGCGCGACCGCAGGCCCCACGCCGAGGGCGGAGAGGCTCGGGAGGACCACCTCCACGATCGCCGCCTCGGACGCCGCGCGCGCCTCGTCGCACGCCAGCCGGCCGTGGGCGCGCCAGCTCGACATATCCACACCAGGATATTCACGGACCGGGTTCGCGCGGGTGGCCGTGATCGCCCGGTGGATCGCGCGGGCGGCGGCCTCACGGACCGGCTCGCCCCCGCGGGCGATCGCCCAGGCGACGACGCGCCACGCGAGCTCGGCGTGGCGCGCCTCGTCTCGGGCGAGGCTGGCGAGCACCTCCCTGGCGTGCGGGTCGGTCGCTCGGTCGGCCTGCTCCGCCGCGAGCGCAGCCCCGAGGGTCTCCCCGACGCACCCCTCCTCGGCGGTCAGCTCCACGAGATCGACGAGGCTCGGCGTCCGCTCGATCGCGCCGTCGATCGAGAGCGGCGCGGGACCACGCGAGCCGCCGCCGTAGCGGGCGGCGAGGGCGAAGCAGTCCTTCGCGTGCCGCACCTCGTCGAGCGACGCGCGCTGCGACGCGACCACGAGCTCGGGCGGCGCGCCGACGGCGAGGAGCATCATCGTGAAGCGCGCGAACGCTGCGACCGACGCGTGCTCCTCGAGCCCGTCGCGGAGCCACGCCTCGGCGAGCCACGCGCGCGTCGTGGCGCACGACAGGTCGCACGGCGGCGCGACCGCGACCCAATCGGTGCGCGACGCCGCGTCGGCGAGGCGCAGGCTCGATCCGATCAAGAACGGGCGCCGCACGGTGAGCGACAGGCACCCGCCGTCGCCGTCGGGTTGGGTCCCGGGCGGGCAGGCGTCACCGCCCGCGTCCGACGGCGCCGCGGCCTCCGGAGTCGCGTCGGTCCCCGCGTCGGCGGAGCTCGCGGCATCGGCGGTCGCGGCGTCGGGGAGGTTCGACGTCGTCGTGATGTCGGTGCCGCACGCGGCGATGGCCGCGGTGAGGAGCGCGAGGAGCTGGGCGTTGCCGCGGGAGGAGTGCATGGGGACGAATATGGCCTGGGAGGCCTCCATCCGTCGCGACTTCGAGCCGCGTGGCATGAAACTCCGCTCCGACTCATCGCGCGCCGGCACAGAGTGGCACGAGCGAGCCGCCGATGAGTTCTTGCGACATTTCATACACTTGAACCGTCCCCGCCGCTGGCCCTGGTCCTGCACTAGGGGGCCGCATGCGCCGCTCGCTCCTCCTCCTCGCCGCCCTCGCCGCCACGTCGACCGCCGCCTGCTCCTCGTCCGAGGAGTACGAGCCGGACCCGACTCAGTTCACCGTGAGCTACCGCAGCAAGGTGCGCCTGCCGGCGGAGGGCACGGGGATGACGGCCGACACCTTCGCCGCGCAGGTGAAGCAGCGCGACCCGATCGCGGCCACGCGCTGCGCGGCCGACGAGGCGCAGGCGTACAAGGACGCGACCGCGTTCCTCGGCGGCGTCGCGTGGAGCCACCCGGTCGCCCTCCTCCTCGACAAGAGCTTGCCTCCCCTCTACGACCGCGAGCTGCCTCCCATCGACGACAGCGTGTCGATGGCCGACAGCGCTCCCCGCAACGCCGGGGCCGCCGAGTCGTCCACGGCCCCGACCATCTCGCGCCCCGACCTCGTGGGTGTCCAGAACGGCGTCGCCGTCTTCTTGTCGAAGACCCACGGCCTCCTCGCCGTCGACGCCAAGACCGGCGCGGTGAAGCCGAGCTGCGCGATGAAGATCCCCGGCGAGCCGAAGAACTTCCTGTTCCACGGCGACGAGCTCGTGATCGTCGCCAACGCGCGAAACGGCCACAACCGCTCGGCGCTCCTCCGCTACGCCATCGACGGCGGCCGGTTCCGCTTCGTGGACGCGGTGCAGCTCGAGGGCCAGACCATCCAGGACGCGCGCCTCTTCGACTCGACCATCGTCCTCTACACGCAGTGGACGAAGACGCGCGAGGCGCCGCCGATCGAGCCCCCGGTCACGACCGTCGACGGGGAGAGCCGCGCCGTCAGCCAAGGCGACGGCATGGCAGGCGCACCCGTCGCCGGCGGGGCGCGCGCGAGCCAGGCCACGCAAGACCTCCTCGGCACCAAGGTGCTCGTCGTGCAGTGGGACGACAAGCTCGCCGTCGACTGGGAGGACTCGCTCCTCAACGACCCCGACGGCGAGAAGGATCCGCTGGCGGGCAAGGCGCCCCCGGCCGACGGCAAATACCAGAAGGACCAGGTCGTCGCCCAGGCGCGGCACTTCAAGGACTTCGTCGCGGCGAGCGACCGGTACCTGGTGGTCCCCCATGACGTGCAGACCACACGTTTCGACCACTACGAGCACCACACGTACCAGGTGTGCTCCAAGTACAACCCGCGGTACCAGGAGGTGCAGGTCTGCCACGTCAACTACGAGCAGCGCCCGAACCCCGACTACAAGGCGCCGAACCCGGCCACCGGCAACTACGACTGCGGGGGCAAGGCCCTCGCGGACTGCGTGCGCGACGCGGCGCCCCAGGTGAGCCAGTACATCTACGTCCCCACCGGCCAGACCTGCGAGATGGTCTGGCAAGGGCGCTGCGAGGCCTACGAGACGCGGACCGACACCTACCCCGCGTTCCGGACCGACAAAGAGACGGAGCTCACCATCTACCGCTTCGAGAACGGGAAGTTCACGAAGCTCGACTCGTCGCTCGCCAAGATGGCGGCGAAGGCCGACGCCCTCGCCTTCACCAAGGAGCCGCTGGCGGTGAAGGGCGCGGTCGTCAACCGCAACCAGATCCAGATGCAGAACGGGCACCTCTACGTGTTCGCCGACAACGCGCTCCAGACGCTCGCGATCGCCGGGGGCTCGGTCGCCTACGTCGATCAGCTGCCCATCGCGGCGAGCACGGAGGCGAGCCCGGCGATCGCGTTCTCGGAGGACCGCGCGATGATCTCGACCGCGCAGGGGTCGTCGCAGGTGACGATGATCGACCTCTCGGTCGCGTCGAAGCCCAAGCTGAAGACGAGCTTCTCGATGCCGGGGCAGTCGACGCAGCTCATCCTCGCGCGCGGCGGCATCCTCGGCCCCGGGCAGGTGCAGCTCACGAACGCCGAGGTGTACCGGAACCTCCAGAAGGTCACGCTCTTCTCGCGCGACGACGGGCGCGAGCTCGACAACGTGCTCCTCGGCACCGAATACGACGCCTTCGCG
>JAEUKG010000213.1 GCA_016794325.1 Myxococcales bacterium
GATCGTCAAGTGGGCGGGGGGGAAGGCGCGGCTGCTCGGCTCGCTCCTGCCCCACGTCCCCGCCGCGATCGACACCTACGTCGAGCCCTTCGCCGGCGGCGCCGCGCTCTTCTTCGCCCTCGCCTCCGGCGACGGCGGACCCCGGTTCCGCCGCGCGGTCCTGGCCGATCAGAACGCCGAGCTCGTCGCCTGCTACCGCGCGGTGCAGCGCGACGTCGAGGGTGTCATCCGCGCGCTCGGCGGCTACCGCTACGACCGCGATCTGTTCTACGAGACGCGCGAGCTCGACACGAGCGGGATGTCGGACGTCGAACGCGCGGCGCGCCTCTTGTTCCTGAACCGCACATGCTTCAACGGGCTCTGGCGCGTCAACGCCGCGGGGAAGTTCAACGTCCCCTTCGGGCGGTACGAGAACCCGCGGATCCTCGACGCCGAGGGCCTCCGCGAGGCGAGCCGCGTCCTCGCCAAGGTCGACATCGTCCACGGCGACTTCACCCGCGCGACGAAGAAGCTCGGGGAGGGCGACTTCGTCTACTTCGATCCGCCGTACGTCCCGGTCTCGGCGACCGCCAACTTCACCGCCTACGCCAAGGACGGCTTCGGCGACGCCGATCAGGAGCGCCTCGCGAGCGAGCTCCGGCGGCTCCGGGCCCGCGGCGTGGGGGTGCTCCTCTCCAACCACGACACCCCCGCCGCGCGGCGCCTCTACGCGGCCGACTTCGCGGTGCAGGTCGTGCACGTGAAGCGCCCGATCAACAGCGACATCAAGAAGCGCGGCCACGCCGCGGAGCTCGTCGTCACCAGCAACGGCGAGCCCGGGGTGCGCGAGGCCGCCGCGCCGAAGCCTCGCCCGCGCCGGGCCCGGGCGTCGGCGTGACCGACGACGCGCTCCTCCGGCGCATCAAGAACGAGCTGCGCAAGCGCATGCGGGGGCTCCGCAACGCCGCGCCCGAGGCGGCGTGCGCCGCGCGCTCGGCGGCCATCACGACCCGGCTCGAGGCGCTCGACTGCGTGCAGTCCGCGCGCTCGGTCGCGATCTTCCGCGCGATCACCGCGCGCCACGAGGTCGATCTCGAGGCCTTCGGCGCCAGCCTCTCCGGGCGCGGCGTGAAGGTGGCGTACCCCGCGATCGATCCGGAGACGCGGGAGATGACGTTCCGGTTCGCGGCGGCGGCCGACCTCGAGGATCGCGGCTTCGGCTTCGCCGAGCCGGGGCCCGACGCGCCGCTCGCCGACGGCCTCGACGTCGTCGTCGTCCCCGCCCTCGCGGTGGCGCCGAGCGGCCATCGCCTCGGCTACGGCGCCGGGTTCTACGATCGGACGTTGCCGCGCTTCTGCCCGCCGGCCGTCGCGGTGACGGTCGCCTACGACTACCAGCTCCTCGCAGAAGTCCCGGTAACCGATGGGGATTTCGCGACTTCGTGGATCGTCACCGACGCGCGCGCGCTCCAGGCCGAGTAGCCCGCCGTCACAGTCGGCCGCGCGCCCGCGAAGGACTCGCATGGTGCGCCGGCTCACGCCTCCACTCCGCCTCTTCGCCCCGTTCGCGTTCGCGCTGCTCGCGTCGCTCACCGCGTGCTCGTCGCGCGGGGGTGGGAGGTCCGCAGGGAAGGTGGCCGCCCCCGCGCCGCCGGCTGCCTCCGCGGTGCGCGCCGCCGCCTCGGCGCCCGCGGCGTCCGCGTCGGCCGCGCCCGTCGAGGCGAAGCGGCAGGACCCGGAGCCGGCGCCCGAGGCCCCGGCCACCGTCGACGCGCTCGAGGTGACCGGCGACGTGCGGGCGTCGATCGTGCGCGGCCGCGGCGGCTCCGCTCCCCGCACGGTGTTCGTACCGGGGTTGTGCTCGAACGCGTACGCGTACCTCCTCGGCTTCCCCGAGGCCGCTCGCCAGCAGGGTGGCGTCGTCGCCATCGACGGCGACGTCCCCTGCGTCCCCGGGTTCCGGTCGTTCTCGTGGGACGCGGCGCGGCTCGACGCGCGCATCCGCGCTGCCCTCGCCGCGGCGGGCCAGAGCGCGTTCCCCGAAGAGGGCGTCACCCTCGTCGGCTACTCGCAGGGCGCCGCGCTCGCCGAGCAGCTCGTCCAGCGTTGGCCGGCGCGCTACACGCGCCTCGTCCTCATCGGCGCGCCGACGGATCCGTCGCCGTCGCACTTCCGGACCGCGAAGGGGGTCGTCACGATGTCGTGCTCGCTCGACGTCCCGTGGCGGATGAAGGAGGCGGCCCGCGGCATCGCCCGGGCCGGGGTCCCCTCGCGCTACGTGGAGATGCCCGGCTGCACCCACGGCAACATCGGCAAGGGCGACGAGACCCTCGGCGCCGCCTTCGACTTCTTGCGCGGCGACTCCTGAGGCGCCTGGGCGGCGCACGGGCCGTCGCCGCCGCGGATTCGCCGCCGCGCCGAGAACGCGGTAGATTTTCACGATGCCCGACGACGCGCCCTTGGACAAAGCGCGAGCTACGCGCCTCTCGCGGCTCCAGGCCATGATCGACAAGAAGCTCGATCAACCGCCGGCCGCGCTCGAGACGCTCCTCATGGAGATCGGCGCCGGCGAGCGTCAGCCCGCGCTGTGGGAGGGGCTCCACGCGGCGGCGGTTCGCGACGGCGCCGGGGCCGCGCTCGCGGCCGCCTACGGCAACGCGACGAGCCCGCGCCGCCTCCAGCAGCTCCCGCCCGCCGCCCAAGCCGAGGTGCTCATGCACGCCGCCGACTGCTTCCAAGGGGTGGTCGGCGACGCGGCGACGGCCGAGAAATACCTCGAGCGCGTCCTCGCGATCGCCCCTGGG
>JAEUKG010000219.1 GCA_016794325.1 Myxococcales bacterium
CGCCGCGACGACCTTCGCCCTTCAGGTCGCGGGCTTGGCCGTCAGCACGATGCGCTCGCGCTTCGACACCACGACGCCGCCTGGCTTCTCCACCGTGACCGCGAAGAGGACGGCCTCGCCTACCGGCAAGCGGGCCTTGATTGGCACGAGCACGTCGCCGTCGGCGGTGACGTCGAACACTCCGCCGTCGACGGGGTAGCGCTGATCGCGATCCTTGTCGAAGATCCAGAGCTGGTACTGCGAGCCGCGCGGATCGTTCTTGGCGAGGCCGCGGAAGCGCATGTAGCCCTTCTGCTCGGCCGCGCTCCACACGACGTCTCCGGCGGCGGACGTGCTCGCCGGGTCTTTGGTCGCCGCCCACTCGAGCTTCGAGGCGCCTCGCGCGAGGAGCGCCTCGCGCAGCGACGCGTCGCTCGGCGGCGCGCTCGGGATCGGCGGCGCCGTCGTGACTGGCGACGACGACGGCGGCGGCACCACGCCGACCTCGACCGGCTTCTTCCACTGCCAGGCCGCGAAGGCGAGGAGCACGCACGCGGCCGCGGTGATCCAGCCCGAGGCCACGATGGCGATGGTCGTCGCCGACGCCTTCGGCCTCGGCTTGAGCGGCACGACGTTCGAGGGCGCCGCGCCGAGCGGCGAGGGCGCCGCGCCGAGCGGCGAGGGCGCGGACGAGAGCGTGCTCGGGAAGGCGCCGGGCGCGGAGGGCGCGGGCGTCGACGCCGGGGCGGGGTTCGCGGAGCCGACGGCGCGCGGCGCGCTGATGCGCAGCGTCGTCGGCGCGAGGAGCATCGCCTCCTCTTCGATCGCGGCGGCGAGGTGCGCCGGCAGCGGCTCGCCGCCCAGCCCGGTGACGCCCACCGTGAGCGCGGCGGCGGCGATCTCGTACGCGGCGACCTCGGCGGAGCCGAGCTCCATCGTGAGCGCCGCGAGCTCGTGGCGCTCCTCGGGCGACAGATCGCCGAGCGCCCGCGCGGCCGCGAGCTCGTGGAAGCGCTCTTCGCGCAGCGAGTAGGGCCGGCTCATCGCGCCACCTCCGCCGCGAGCGCGGCCACGCCGTCGGTGGCGAGCTCACCGAGCACCTCACGAACGCGCATGAGGCCGCGCCGCGCGTGCGCCTTCACCGTACCGAGCGGCATCCCCATCGACTGCGCGACCTCCTCGTGCGACAGGCCCTGGCAGGTCGTCATCATGAGCACCTGCTGCTGCTCGGGCCGGAGCTGACCGAGGGCGCGCATCGCGAGGGCGGCCTCGGCGCCGAGCTCGGGGCCGCGACCGCTCGCGGGGGGCCCGACCTCGGGCATCGGCTCGGTGTCTCGCTGCCGCAGCCGCTTGCGACGGCGATCGACGAGGCGGCGGCGCGCGATGAGGGCCACGAAGGTGACCTCGCTGCCCATCGCGGGGTCGAAGCGCGGCGCGCTGCGCCACAGATCCAGGAAGATCTCCTGGGCCGCGTCTTCGGCGTCGGAGGGCGACGACGAGGAGCGCCGCGCGAGCGACCACACGAGGCCGCCGTAGCGGGCGATGCACTCGCGCACCGCCGCGCGGTCGCCCTGCGACACCCGCGGGAGGAGGGCGGGGAGCCGGGGGCTCTGCCCCCGCATCACCAGCGTCCCTTGATCCACCGAGTCCTCCTCCGCCATTTCGGGTCGTTGTATAGCGCACTCTCTCGTCGGGTGTGATCCAGGAAGCGGTGCCGCCGAGCTCGCTCGAAAGCAAGCTCGGCAGCTCCGTCCCCGGGCTTCGCGCTCAGTGCGGGAGCACCGTCGCGACCGTCCACGGGCTCTTGGCGGTGTCGACCACCAGGAAGCGGAGCCCGCGGCCGCCGACGTGGTTGAGGGAGCCGGCCGCGACCACGAACGCGCGCTGCTCGTCGGCCGCGGGCACGGTGAAGCGCGCGACGAGGCCCGAGGCGGCGCCGGCGGCGGCGATGCCGATCGGCAGGTTGGAGGCGGTCGCGGCGAGGCCGTCCTCGGCCGAGGCGTTGCCGAACGAGAGGCCGTTGAAGAGCACCGGCGAGAGCGCGTTGCCGGAGGCGAGCCCGATGTCGACCGCGGGCGCGTCGGGCGAGGCGTGGATGGCGCGCAGGCGCGGGCCGGTGCCGGCGGTGGCGAAGCCCTCGCGGTAGCCCGCGAGGCGGAACGGCTGGCTCGGCTGCGACAGGAAGCCGGTCGCGATCGCGAGGTAGCGCTCGCCGGGCTCGAGCTTGCCGCTCGACGCGCTCGCGGCGGGGTAGCCGGCGGGGCGGCTCGCGCCGGGGGTGGTGCCGAAGAAGTCGATGCCGTAGGCGCCGGGCGGGACCTGGATCGGCGCCGAGATCTGGCCGAACGCGAGGTTGTCGACGAGCTGGGCCGCGCCGACGAAGGCGTCGACCGCGGGGGCGTCGGGCGACGCGTGCAGCGCGTAGACGATCGGGTCCTGCTTCACGAAGCCGATGGATCCGCTCGGACCCACCGCGAGGAGCGCGAAGCCGGCCTTCTCGCGGGCGAGCTTGCCGAGGAGGCCCGTCGCGACCACGAGCACGTTCGCGCCTTCGGGGAGCTTCGGCGTCGTGAACGAGGTGACCTTGTTGCCGCCGGCGGCGATGCCGATCGTGAGCGCTTGCTCGGCCGGCAGCTCGATGCCGGCGGGGCCGGTGTCGGTGAAGCGCCCGACGCCGTCGACCTCGGGCATCTTGGGATCGTCCGCGCCGACGTCGAGGCCGACCTCCGGCGCGTCGGCGCCGGCGTGGAGTACGCGAGCGCGCAGGGTGCCCGGCGCCGCGGCGTCGTACTTCTCGTGGAGCGGGATGACGCGGAACGCGGAGCTCGCGTCCTTGCTGCCGAGGAGGCCCGCGGCGACCGCGGTCATGTGGCCGCCCTCGGGGAGCGTGACCTTGCTCGTGGTGTACGCGACCGGCGACGCCGCCGTCGAGGGCGACGCCTTGATCTCGAACTCGTAGTCCGCGGCCGGGACCTCGATCCACTTCGACGTCTCGCCGTACGCGAGGCCGGAGACGATCGGCTCCTTGCCGCCGCCCTTCACGTACACGTCGACGCGCGGAGCGTCGGACGCGCCGTGGACGACGCGCGCCATCGCCATCCCCGCCGCCGGCTTCGGCGCCGGCGCCATCGGATCGGCGGGCTTGGGCTCCGGCGTGGTCGACGTCCCTCCGCCGCTCGTGGGGCCCTTGCCCTCGTTCTCCGACAGACCGACCGTGCAACCCGAGACCGCGGCGAGAACGACGAGACCCACGAACGACGAAAGCGTACGCATGAAGTGCCTCCCTGGCTGGTTTGGGCACACCGCCGCCGGGTCGGATCACCTCGATCCGTCCTCACCGGCTACGACGCTCTCTCTGGTGCCACCCGGGAGAGCCGCGTCGCGTGTGCCTTACAGAGGGAGTATTCGCCGGCTCATTGAGGCCGGATGCACGCGGATGCGATTTTTTTTCGAGGGCCCGGCGCGTCCGCGCAAAGCCTCGAAACGACTCACAATCCGCGGCTGCGCAGGTGAGCGACGGTCGCGCGGAAGAGGTCCGTGTGCTCGAACGCGCCGCCCGCGGGGTCGTTCATGCCGATCTCCTTGAGGTGATCGGCGGGCACGCACTGGATGAACTCGCCCCACTTCGCGCTCTCGACGGTGACGAGCCCGTCGTTGGGCACGCCCTTCTTGTCTTCGAGGTAGAGCGTGGTGGCGAAGAGGACGGCCTGCACGTCGTCGAGCTTCGAGGGTTCGTTCGGCAGGAGCGCGCCGTCGCACGCGCCCTTGCCGCTCGCGCGGTTGGTGCGGCCCGCGTAGCTGCCGTAGTAGACGCCGGGCGCGTCGACGTATTTCGTGTTGAACGTCTTCGCCATGTACGACTCGGTGAGCTCCGTCGCCTGCGCGCGCAGGTTCGCGTCCGACTGGAGGTCGTACGCCGTCTTCTGGAGGAGACCGAGGAGGCCGTTGGCGGCGTCGTCGATCGGGAGGCCGCCGAGCGATCCGAGCAGCGAGTCGGCCACGCGGCTGCCGCGGTGCGGGGTCGCGATCGTCACGATTCCCCCGATTTTCTTGCCGTATCCGAGGCCGGCGGGGCTCGCGAGGACGCGCGCGTCGAGGCCGCCTTGGCTGTGCGCGACGAGGTTCACCTTCGCCGCGCCCGTCTGCTTGAGGATCTCGTCGATCTGCTTCGCGACGGCGGCAGCGCGCACCTCGCTCGTGTCGTAGGGAGGCGCCTCGGTGACG
>JAEUKG010000242.1 GCA_016794325.1 Myxococcales bacterium
GTGTATATCGTCTATCCGCTGGTCGAGGAATCCGAGAAGGTGGATCTCAAGGCGGCCATTCAGGGTGCGGAACATCTGCAGCGCGAGATCTTTCCTCAGGTGCGGGTCGGTTTGTTGCACGGCCGGCTTCCGACCGCGGAAAAAGAGCGTACCATGGGGGCGTTCAAGGCCGGGGCAATTCAGGTCCTCGTCCAAGGGCGCGTCCGCGGTCGACCGGTGCTGGGGATCTGGGTCGGCGCGGCGCCCTTCGAGGGCGTCGAGGCGCTGGCTCGCGAGCTCGCCCAGAACCCGGCGACCGAGCCGAGCATCAGCTGCACCCCACCCGAGCTGGACCGTGGCTATCCCGCTGCGGCGGACGCCGGACCCCCGCCCTTTCCCGTGGTCGAGCCGAGCGGCTTCTGATGATGTCGGTGCATGTCGCACCCGGACGTCGCGAGCCCGACGAAAGACGAGGCGGGTACGAGCTGCGGTGCTGGGTGAGGTGAGTTGAGGGGTGAGACCGCCCTGAGCCCAGAAACGTGACGTAGCGCGTCAGACGGGGGGTACACACCCAGCGGAGTTGACGCTATGTTCGCCGGCTGTCCGAGGGATGTTCGCTGCTTCTGAGGAGGCCTCCGTGAGCGAGAAGGTCGAGATCAAGTACAACAACCAGTCGTTCGAAGCCCCGATCATCGTCGGCAGCGAAGCCGAGCGAGGGATCGACGTCGCGAGCCTGCGCGCGAAGACGGGCCTCGTCACGCTCGACCCGGCGTTCATGAACACGGCGTCGACGAAGAGCGCGATCACCTTCCTCGACGGCGAGAAGGGCGTGCTCCGCTACCGGGGCATCCCCATCGAGCAGGTCGCGGAGAAGTCGACCTTCGTCGAGACCGCCTACCTCCTCATCTACGGCGAGCTCCCCAACGAGCAGCAGCTCGCGCGCTGGTCGAACCTGCTCACCCGCCACTCGCTCCTCCACGAGGACATGAAGCGCTTCTTCGACGGCTTCCCGTCGACGGCGCACCCGATGGCGGTGCTCTCGTCGATGGTGTGCTCGCTGTCGACCTACTACCCCGAAGATCACGACATCTCCGACCAGGAGTCGATGGACCGCACGTACGCGCGCCTCATCTCCAAGGTGCGGACGATCGCCGCCTACGCGTACAAGAAGTCGATCGGCCAGCCGTTCGTCTACCCGCAGAACCACCTGAAGTACTGCGCCAACTTCCTGAACATGATGTTCAGCGTGCCGGCGGAGCCCTACCAGGTCGACCCCGAGGTCGAGGCGGCGATGAACCTCCTCTTCATCCTCCACGCCGACCACGAGCAGAACTGCTCCACCTCGACGGTGCGCCTCGTCGGCTCCTCGCGCGCGAACCTCTACGCGTCGGTCGCGGCCGGCATCCTCGCCCTCTGGGGCCCGCTCCACGGCGGCGCCAACCAGGAGGTCATCGAGATGCTCGAGGGCATCAAGGCCGACGGCGGAAACGTGAAGAAGTACGTCGAGCTCGCGAAGGACAAGAACTCCGACTTCCGGCTCATGGGCTTCGGTCACCGCGTCTACAAGAACTTCGACCCCCGCGCGAAGATCATCAAGCAGACGGCCGACAAGGTGCTCGGCAAGCTCGGCATCCAGGACCCGCTGCTCGAGATCGCCAAGGAGCTCGAGGAGGCCGCCCTCAAGGACAGCTACTTCGTCGAGCGGAAGCTGTACCCGAACGTCGACTTCTACTCGGGCATCATCTACCGCGCGCTCGGCTTCCCGACGAACCTGTTCACCGTCCTCTTCGCCATCGGCCGCCTCCCCGGGCGGATCGCTCACTGGAAGGCGATGATGGAGGACAGCAGCACCAAGATCGGCCGCCCGCGGCAGATCTACACCGGCGCCACCGCGCGCGACTACGTCGCGATGGAGAAGCGCGCGAAGTAGGCTGCTCGCCGCGTCGACGACGAACGCCGCGCGCCGAGAGGCTCGCGGCGTTCCTCGTTTCGAGCCCCGTCATTTCGCGAGGCAGCTGATCGTGCCTGCGCGCTTGTCGCTCCAGCAGATCGCGCGCTCGTCGACGGCGAGGCCGATCAGCTCCGTCCCGCTCGCGATCTCGACGGCGCTCCCGCCCGTCTTCGCCACCCGGAAGAGGCGGCTCGGAGCGCCGGCGGCGGTCCAATAGATCGTGTCGCCGTCGAGCACCATGTTCGCGGCCCTGGACGGGCTCGTCGACGTCGCGACCTCGGCGACCGCTCCGCTCGCGCGCCCGACCCTTCGAATCGCCGCCGAGGAGTAGGTCGCGTAGTAGACGAAATCGGCGTCGATGGCGATGCGTCGAGCGTACGCCGCCGAGAGCCCCCGCGGGACGCCGCCCCCGCGCGGCAGCTCCAGGATCGCGGCGCCTTGCTCCTGCGCCACGTAGATGAAGCGGTCGTCGATCGCCAGGCCCTCGGCGCCGGAGATGCCCGACGAGACGGTGGTGACGCTCCCGCCGCCGCGAGGCACCGAGCGCACGGCGCCGCCCGCGTCGCCCTCCCTGTAGACCGAGTAGACGACGTTCGCGCCGTCGAAGACGATGTCCGCGCTGTCGCCCGGGCCGAGGAGCGAGACCGCCCCGCCGCCCTTCGGCACGCGCTTCACGCCGCTCGAGGTCGAGAAGTAGACGTGGGTCTCGTCCACCGCGAGCGCGAACGTCCCCGTCTGCGGCGCCGCGACCGGCGCGACCGCCCCGCCGGCGCGGGGGACTCGGTGCACGCCGCCGACGTCCTCCCACGTCGCCCAGTAGACGTGGTCGCGATCGAGCGCGACGTACCCGGGGGAGGTCACGCCGCGCGCGAGCACGACGGCCTCGCACGCGCCCGAGACGCAGCGCCCCCCGAGGCAGTCGTGACCGCACGCGCCGCAGTTCTTGGGATCGTCGGCGAGGGCGTCGCCGCAGCCGGCGTCGACGGGACCGCGGCCCGCGTCGGGAGGCGCCGTCACGTCGGCCCGCTCGCCCGCGTCATCGACGCCGGTCGCACCGCCACCCAGCCCGTCGGTCGAAACGAACACGGAGCAGCGCGCGAGCACGAGCGCGGCCGCGCCGAGCGCCGCGCCGACCGCCGAGGATTGGAGCCGACCGGGCACCCGAAGAGCGTACCCCGTCCGCGGGCCCGACGTCGATCTCTGCGCTCAGAACGCGTGACCGATAGCCCAGTCTTTCTCGAACGTTGCGCTGATGGTCGTTACGGGCGCGGCCTCGTCGGTCACGAGCCCGACCTCGCGGTTCTTGGTGAGCGACGTCGTCGAGAGGTTCTCGGACCCGAGGTAGGCGGCCTTGCCGTCGACCACGATCGCCTTCACGTGGACCGACGGCGCGTCGAGCCACCGCGCGGCGACGCCGTGGTCGGCGAGGTAGGTCGCGGCGCTCGCGTTCGCGTCGATCCAGCTCGGCGAGGCGAGGAGCACGCGCACGTCGACGCCGGCGTCTTTCCTCGCGACCACCGCGCGCCGCACGTCCCAGTCGGCGAACTGCATCGAGTGCACGACGAGAGAGGTCTTCGCGGAGGCGATGAGCGCGAGGAGGCGCTCCTTGGCGTTGACCGGCGACACGAGCAGGCGGGTGCAGTCGAGCGACGGCGACTTGCGCGCGTAGTCGGCGTCGAACAGCTTCGTGAGCACCGCGACGTCCTGCGGGTCCCGGTCCGTCGCGACGTAGTTGCGCTCCTTGAGGAGGTAGCTCTGCGAGTAGTTGCCGGTGGAGATCACGGCGACGGCGTCGTCGGCCATGATGACCTTCGCGTGCATGTACGTGAACGCGGGATCGCTCCAGATCACCTTGGCGCCGGCGGCGGCGAGCTGGTCCATGTACTTCTGGTTCACGTCGGCCTGGCTCACGTCGAGGATGACGCGGACGTCGACCCCCGCGCTCGCCTTCGCC
>JAEUKG010000245.1 GCA_016794325.1 Myxococcales bacterium
GATCTCGCCGAAGAACCGGGCGCGGCCGAAGACGCGATCGCAGGCCGACTTCGCCTCGTGCACCGCCCGGTGATCGAGGTGGAGCCACATCGTCCCGCGCGGCGACAAGACCTCGAACACCGCGGCGAGCCGCTCCTCGAGCCACGCGAGGTAGGCCTCGATCGAGGGCCACACGTCGTCGTAGGCCACGACCCCGGCCGCGCGGTGTCCCTTGCCGGTGCGGGCGCCGAAGCGGGCCTGCACCGCGAACGGCGGATCGAGGTACGCGAGGTCGACCGCGCCGGCGTCCACGTAGCGGCCCACGTCGAGCGCGTCGGCGCGCGCGACGGAGACCGTCATGGCGGCGGGATCTCGCCGAGGTCGAGGCCCGCGAGCGCGCCGTCGTCGGGCCGCGGCGCGCTGTCGAGCCACGCGCGCGCCGGCCCCGTCGCCTCGCAGCCCGTCTCGAGCTCCTCGGGCGCGCAGGCGGTGCGGACGTGGAGGTGGTCGTCGTGGGGGCCGCCGGGGTTCGGCTGGAGCATGACCTCCATCGCCCGCAGGATGATCTCGCCCGGCTCTCCGCGCGCGCGCGCCCACTCGACGACCATCGCCTCGATGCGGCGGTGCGCGAAGATCCACTGGATGCGCGAGCTCGGATCGGAGACGAGCTCACGCACGAGCAGCCACTCGCGCTCCACGTCGAAGCGGAGGAAGCGCTTGCCCTCCGGGTCCCACGCGAGCCCGTCGTCGCCGACGTGGATGAACCCCGGGCTCGGCACCGGGACGCCGTCGAGCGTCGTCATGTAGAGCAGCAGATCGGCGTCGCGGCCCGTCCGGTGCGAGAGGTGAGGCAGGAGCACGCCGCCGTGCCGCGCCGAGAGGTCGCCGACGACGAGCGTCGCCCCCGGGCGGTCCTTCGCGACCTTGGCCGCCGCTCGCTCGATCGTCGTCACGAAGCGCGGGAGGCCCCAGTGGCGGTCGTCGGTCCGGAGCCACGCGAGCCCCTCCGCCTTCTTCGGGAGCATGCGGCCCCCGGCCAGCACCCCGCGGTGGGGCATGCCGATCGACCCCTGGATGTGGGGTACGAGCGGGGTCGGCGCGCGAATGCACGACACCAGCGCAAACCCTGCGGCCAAGGCGAGCAGGCTCCGGACCCGAGACGTCACGCGGCACCTCTACCACGAACGATGGGAAAAACAGCCGGATTCCTCCGCGGCGGGGGACGCGTGGTGGGCGCCACGGCGGGGGTCACGGTTGACCCCTCGCCGCGGGTCGGAATCGACCCATGGAGGATTCGCCGTCGTCGCGCGATCGTGGCTTGCGCGTGGCGCGATCTGGGGTCAAGGATCGTGTCCCGAAGCACCAAGGGGGAGATTCCATGACCGGACCTGATCTTCGATTCGCGCGCCGGCAAGAGCCCACCAGCGAGGTCGTGCCCGCGAGCCGCGCGCCCGCGAGCGAGGCGTACGCGAGCGCGCTCGGCCACGCGATCGCGATCGAGGAGACGCTCGAGGCCGCGCTGCCGAGCGCCTCGCCGGCCGACGTGTATCGAATCCGCCTCGTGCAGGCGGTGTGCTCGAGCCTGATCGGCGAGCTCATGCCGCTCGCGCAGGGCGGGCCGAAGAGCTCGCGCGCGTCCGGGCAGTAGGGGCCGAGCGCGGACCGGTCCGATCAGAGCACGAAGGCCGCGACGCGCTTCTCGATCGTGCGCACCGCGTCGGCGCTCGCGTAGCTCTCGGGCAGCGCGAGCTTCCCGTCGGCGCGCGACAGGTACCCCATGTCGACGAACGCCGACAGCGCGTTGTCGACGAGCGGACGGCAGATGGCCTCGCGCCGCCCGAGCTCGCCCGCGAGGAACATGCGCTCGCCGAGCGCGAGGGTGCGCTTGGTCACGTCCTTGGGCGCGAGCGGCCCCTTGACCAGCGCGCCGAGGCCGCGCGCGCTCATCCGGTAGGCCTCGCAGAAGCTCTTGAGCAGGCGCGCGTAGCGGAGGAGGCTCTCCTCGTCGTCCGAGCCGCGCTCGGGGCGGACGACGTCCTCGCCGTCGAGCGCGAGCGCGCCCTCGGCCTGCATCGCGGCGAGGGTGTCGGCGAAGATCCCCTCGAACTCGGCGTCGGCGCGGAACTGGAACTCGTACTTGAAGAGGCGCGAGAGCCACATCACGCGCTCGGCGAGCGCGGCCCGCGCGAGCTTGCGGTCGCTGCTCGTGGCGAGGGCGGTGGCGACGAGCCCGCGCTCGACGAAGAAGTGGATGACGACGTTCTTCGACAGATCGAGCTTCACCCGCGCGTCGTCGGGGACGACGTAGATCACGTCGGCGCCGGCGCGCACGTGCGTCTTGTCGCCCGGGCCCGGCCGGTGCGCGCGCACGTGCCCGGCGGCGATGAAGAGATCGATGGCGTCGCGCAGGGCGTCCTCGCGGATGTCGCCGGGGCGGCCGCCGGCGAGCGCGGGGCTGAAGCGCGCGCCCTGGCCGTGCAGGAGCCGCGCGAGCTTGCGCGACTCGCTCACCATGTCGGCGTGAGGGAGGCCGCGGCGATCGTGCGACAGGAGCACCGCCGCCACGAGCGAGCCCGGCGTGACGGCCGAGACCTGGTTGATCTCGTTCATCACCTGGAAGGCGAGCCGGGTGACGAGCCGCCGCCGCTTGGGCGGGGTGAGGCGGTCGATCGCGGCGCCGGGCTCGATCTCGGCGAGCACCCCCTCGAGGGTGAGCGGCTCGCCGAACTGCACGCTGATGCGCCCGTAGCGCCCGAGCACCTTCTCGAACGCGGCGACGAGGCCGCGCACGTCCTCGCGGGACTTCTCGCCGCCGGCGAGCTCCTCCGCGTACGCGTCCTCCTCGACGAAGCGCTCGTAGGCGATCGAGATCGGGCAGAAGTACACCGGCTTCTTCACCCCGATCGCGGC
>JAEUKG010000286.1 GCA_016794325.1 Myxococcales bacterium
TTCTTGAAGGACGTGGCGTGGGGCGAGCTCGACTTCCTCGTCCTCGATCTCCCGCCCGGCACCGGCGACGTCGCGCTCACGCTCTCGCAGCGGGTCGGAGTGAGCGGCGCCGTGATGGTCACCACGCCCCAGCCGGTGGCGACCGACGACGTCTACAAGGCCGTCAGCATGTGCGAGAAGGTCAACATCCCCATCCTCGGCGTCGTCGAGAACATGAGCTGGTTCGTCGACACCGCGGGGGTCAAGCACGAGCTCTTCGGCCGCGGCGGCGGCCAGGCCGTCGCCGAGTTCGCCAAGGCGCCGCTCCTCGCGCAGATCCCGATCGATCAGAGCGTGCGCGAGTGGGGTGACAAGGGCACCCCCGTCGTCCAGGCCGCGCCCACGTCGCCCATCGCCGAGGCCTTCCTCGCGCTCGCCGACGGGCTCGTCGCCGCCATCACCACGAAGGCCGAGTCCGAGGGCGACGGCGCGCCGATCATCGATCGCTCGGGTCCGAGCGACGCAAAAGCTGCGAAGCGGCGCCTGCCGGTCACCAAGTAAACGCGGGAAAACGCGGGCGCCGCGCGCCGCGCCTGGATCGCGGGTGAACCACTGCCGCTCGCGCGAGAGTCTGCTTTAATCAGGCTCATGCGTGGCACTCGCTTGCTCGGCGTCGCTTCGTTCCTCGGGCTGTGCTCCATCGGGCTCCTCGCCTGCGGGGTCTTCGACGGGAGCGTCTTCGGCGACGAGAAGGCCAACGACGGCTCGTCGAGCGGCAACAACGGGAACCCGCCCGGGAGCTTCGGCTCGAGCGACGGCGGTCCCAAGTCCGACGCCGACCTCTACGCGAACGACCCGCTCCCGAAGTGGTGCGGGCCGACCAACGGCCCGCCGGCGCCTCCTCCTCCCACCGGCACCCTCGAGTGCCCGAGCGACAAGAACAAGCCCGGCTGCCCGTGCGGCACCGTGGGCGAAGAGGCGGCCTGCTGGACCGGCCTCCGCGTCAACCGCAACCTCGGCATCTGCAAAGACGGCCGCACCAAGTGCGTCCAGGTGAAGGAGAACACGGCGCAGTGGGGCCCGTGCGAGGGCCAGGTGTTGCCGGCGTCGGGCGCCGCGAAGGGCAAAGACGCGTGCAAGTGCTTCTCCAAGGGCCAGTGGAAGCTCGCGAACACGTCGCCGTGCTTCATCACGTACCAGGACGGCTCCGGCAACCCGATCGGCAGCTACGGCATGTCGACGATCCTGGAGGCTGGCGCGGCGAAGTGCCCCGACGTCGCCCCGACGCCGCCGCCGCCGGTGCCGAGCTCCGAGTGGGGCCCGACGACGCTCAACGTCGACTGCGCCGGCTCGTTCACCCTCTGCTACGAGCTCAAGGCCGGCAACTTCGACGCCCCGTCGCCCTCGGACTGCTCGCTCGCGAAGGTCTGCCTCCCCAAGCAGGACTACCTCAAGGAGAACGTCGAGCAGGCGTTCGGCAGCCTCCCGGCGTGGCGCTCGATGGACACGGCGTGCGCCAAGAAGTTCATGGATCAGGGCGGCTACGGCGAGATGACGGTGCAGGGCGAGTCCGTGCTCTGCGACAAGATCGACGACGGCGCGGGCAAGCCCTACATGTTCAACCGCGTGAAGTACTGCGAGTTCATCTGCAACTCGCAGCCGTCGCTCCCGCAGTGCCAGAACTGCCAGCAAGGCGGCTCGGGTACGTTCTGACCCGCGGGCCAGCTCTAGCCGTTCACGGATAGATGCAGACCTTGTAGGGGAAGCTCCCGCTCGTGCAGGTGGTGGCGGTCTTGCCGTTGATGATCGGGCAGAGGCCGTCGTCGCACAGGACGTTCGGGCTCGCGGTGTTGCACTCCCCAGGCTCGACGCAGTCGTGGATTCGAGTCGCGCCTCCCACGGGAGGTCGCGTGCAGCACACCTTCCCGCCGGTGCACTCGCTGGTGCTGCTGCAGCACACCGCCACGCGCCCACCACATCCGACCGCGCCGCCGGGCGAGGCTTCGCAGGAGCCTCCCATGTCGACGCAGCACGTCTGATCGACCGCGCACGGCAAATTCGGCCCTCCGAGGAACCCGCGGCAGTTCGGGCCGAGCCCGGAGCCGCACCGGGTGGCCCCTGATCCGCCGTCGCCGCCGCCGCCGTCCGATCCGGCTTCGGCCGCGGCGTCCGACCCGCCGCCGTCCGACGCGCCGCCGGCGTCGCTCCCCGAGTCGGCGCTCTCGGGGCCCGCGTCAGCACTACCTGGCGGAGGGGGTAGGCTCGCCCCGGTGCAACCCGATTCTGTGCAATCTACACGTGAGTCGACGCACCGACCCTTCCTGCAGGTGCTGAGCGCGTCGCACGGGACGTCGACGCAGTCGGGCTCGAGGGAGACGGGGATCGTGATCGTCGCGTGCTCGAGGTACGAGAACGCGCGGCGGGCGACGATGCAGCCTTTGTATTTGTTCGCCGGCTTGCAGGTCTCCGCCCGGGTCGCGCCGTAGCCGGCGACCACCACCACCGCGCCCGTGTCCGCGCCAGGCGCGAGGACGAGGTCGCCGTAGTCGCCGAGCGCTCCCCGCTGCTCGCACGCGGTCGCGGTCGCCGAGACGAACCCGGAGTCGACCGCCTGCTCCACGACGAGGGGCGCGGCCTTCGCGGTGATGGCGACGCCGTTGGTCTCGGAGCAGCGGGCCGGCGTCGTCACCAGGAGCCGCGCTTGCGTCGGCGCGCGGCAGGACGCGACGACGGCCACGGTGGCACCCGCGAGCAGGACGACGGTGCGGCGCATCCGATGCAGAGTAGCCGATCGCGCGTCCCGGGGAGCGCGTGTCGCACCTCGACCTACCCATCGCGCCCCCCATTGGGAACGGTCGCCCTGGCCAGGTAAGATCCGCTGCGGTGTCGCCCGTGACCGCAGCCGAGCCCAAGCCGGGCGAGATCCTGGATGGGAAATACCGCCTCCTCCGCGTGTTGGGGCGGGGCGGGATGGGCATCGTCTTCGAGGCCGAGAACGCGCGGCTCGGGCAGCGCGTCGCCATCAAGTGCCTCCTGCCCGAGGTGATGGACCACGCGGACTCCGTCCTCCGGTTCGAGCGCGAGGCGCGGCTGGTCGCGAGCCTGCGGAGCCGCCACGTCGTGCGCATCTTCGACGTGTCGGAGACGACCGGCGGCGTCCCCTACATGGTGATGGAGCTCCTCGCCGGCCACGACCTCCAGGCCGAGCTCGAGTCGCGGGGAGCGCTGCCGGCGACCGAGATCGTCGACTGGGTGCTCCAGGCGTGCAGCGGGATCGCCGAGGCGCACGCGGCGGGGATCGTCCATCGCGATCTCAAGCCGTCGAACATCTTCCTCACCGAGGAGCCGGAGGGGCGGGTCGCGAAGGTCCTCGACTTCGGGATCGCCAAGGCGCACGAGAACGCGCCCGCGATCACCGCCACCAACGCCGGCGCCTTCGGCACG
>JAEUKG010000299.1 GCA_016794325.1 Myxococcales bacterium
TCCTCGACGGTCGCGACGTGCAGCCGGGCACCGCGCCCGGGTACCTCGCGACGCTCGACCGGCACCTCGCCGGCAAGGGAGCGATCGGCACCGTCGGCGGGCGCTACTGGGGCATGGACCGCGACAACCGCTGGGAGCGCGTCCAGAAGGCGTTCGACGCGATCGTCTACGCGGCGGGCCCGAAGGCCGCGAGCGCCAAGGCGGGCGTCGAGGCGAGCTACGCCGCGGGCAAGACCGACGAGTTCGTCGAGCCCTTCGTCGTCGAGGGCTACGGCGGCGTGGACCCCGCCAAGGACTCGGGCCTCCACTTCAACTTCCGCCCCGACCGCGCCCGCGAGCTCACCCGCGCCCTCGCGACCGAGGACTTCACCGCGTTCCCCCGTCGGGCGGGGCGCCCTTTCATGCATTATGCATGCATGACGACGTACGACCGCTCGCTCGGGCTGCCGGTCGCGTTCGAGAAGGAGACGTTCCCGGACATCTTCCCCGAGGTGGTGGCGCGCGCGGGCAAGACGCAGTTCCGCTGCGCCGAGACCGAGAAGTACGCCCACGTGACCTACTTCTTCAACGGCGGGCGTGAGGAGGCCTTCACCGGCGAGGAGCGCCAGATGGTGCCGTCGCCGAAGGACGTCGCGACCTACGACCAGAAGCCCGAGATGGCCGCGCGCGGGGTCGCCGACGCCGTCGTCCGCGCGATCGAGAAGGACGCGTTCGACTTCGTGGTCGTCAACTTCGCCAACCCCGACATGGTCGGGCACACCGGCGTGCTCGACGCGGCGATCTCCGCCGTCGAGGTCGTCGACGAGGGCATCGGCCGCATCGTCGACGCGGCGCTCGCCAAGGGCGGCGCCGTCATCATCACCGCCGATCACGGCAACTGCGAGCTGATGAAGGACCCCGAGACCGGCCAGCCCCACACCGCGCACACCTTGAACCCGGTGCCCCTCCTCTACGTGAACGACGCCGACCGCGGCGCCACCGTGCGCTCCGGCGGGCGGATCTGCGACGTCGCCCCGACGATGCTCGAGCTCATGGGTCTCCCGGTCCCCGCGGCGATGACCGGCAAGAACCTCCTCGTCCGCGCGTGAGCGAGCTCCGCTTCGGCGGCTACCGCGTCGTCGAGCCGCTCGGCTCGGGGGCCGTGTCGTCGCTCTACAAGGCGGTCCAGGAGTCGACTGGACGCACCGTGGTCATCAAGGCGCTCAAGCCGACGATCCTGCCCGGGTCGCCGCTCGCGCGGCAGATGGAGCGCGAGGCGACGGCCCTCGCCGCGCTGGCGCACCCGAACGTCGTCTTGCTCTTCGACTGGGTCCGCGGGCCTCGCTCCTACCTGGTGCTCGAGCACGTCGAGGGGTGGTCGCTCCTCGCGCTCATGCAGAAGGCCAAGACGCTCCGCGGCGAGGTCGCGGCGGCGATCGGGTGCGACCTCCTCGCCGCGCTCGACCACGTCCACGCCTGCGGCTTCGTCCACCGGGACGTCAAGCCGGCGAACGTGATGCTCACCCCTCGCGGTGACGTGAAGATCATCGACTTCGGCATCTCCGAGCGCGCGCGCGTCGGGGCCGAGGCTCCCGACGAGGGCACGGTGGCCACGGAGGCCTTCGGGACGCCGGCCTACATGTCGCCCGAGCAGATCCTCGGCGACTCCGTCGACGGTAGGAGCGATCTCTTCTCGGTCGGCGTCGTCTTGTACGAGGCCCTCGCCGGCAAGAAGCCCCACGAGGCGAAGGACGAGGCCGCCGCGCGCCGCCCGGGCGCGAGCGTTCGCCGAGGCAACGTGGTGCCGCTGCGCGCGCGCGTGCCGGAGCTGTCGACAGCGCTCGAGAGCGTCGTGCTCCGCCTCCTGCAGAAGGCCCCGCGCGACCGCTTCGCGAACGCGACCGAGGCGGCCGAGGCGCTCGCGCCCCACGCCGCGAGCGGCGCCCTCGAGCGGCGCGCGATCGTCCGCCGCGCGCTCCGCGACGCGGGGCTCCTCAAAGACAAAGGGCGCCAGACGATTCGCCCGATCGCCGCGTACCCGCGGGTCACGCAGAACCTCCTCACCGTCGGCGGCTTCGCGGCGATCGCCCTGTCGTTCGCGGTCGGGGTCGGCTTGAACGAGCTCCTCTCGCCGCCGCGCCCGAGCCGCGCCGCCGGGCCCCAGGGGGCGCTCCTCCTGTCGCCCACGGGCGGCGGGGGCCTGCGGGTGCTCGCGACGCCGTGGGCGGAGGTGTGGGTGGACGGTGAGCACGTCGACACGACGCCGTTCGCCCGTCCCATCCCCCTCGCGGCCGGCACGCACTGGGTGACGCTCGTGCACCCCGACGCGGACGCCGAACGCCGGGAGGTGAAGATCGCGCCGGGCGAGACCTCCACCATCGAGGTGTCGATGACGCTCCGGTCCGAGGAGGTGAGGCCGTGAGGCGTCGGCTCGCCGCGGCGCTCACCGCCGCCGCGCTGGTCGCGTGGTCGGCCGACGCGACCCCGTACACGCGCATGGTGACG
>JAEUKG010000338.1 GCA_016794325.1 Myxococcales bacterium
GCGTCGGTGGACCTCGCGAGCGGCGTGCGCACGACGGGCGTGGGCGACATCGCGCGCGGCATCTACCTGCCGGCGGGGTGCGTCACCGCGGCGAACGACGCCGCGACCAAGAACGTCTCGTACACGTTCGACGGGTGCCTCGGCCCTTACGGCCTCTTCGGCATCCGGGGGAAGGTGAACGCGCGCTACGACGTGCCGGAGCCGAACCACCTCGTCCTCGACATCACCGCCGACGATCTGCGCGTCAACCGCGCCACCGTCGACTGGACCGCCCACGCGGACATCGTCGCCGTGCGCGCGCAGCGGACGATGAAGTGGAAGGCGACGATGTCGGGCACCACCGCGCGCGGCAAGCTCATCGAGCGCCAGAACGAGAAGACCATCACCTGGGACGCGGGCAGCCAGTGCGTGTCGCTCTCGGGCTTCTCGGAGGGCAACCTCACCGGCAAGCGCGTGCGGGTGGAGATCCCGGCGTTCAAGCGCTGCCGCGGTGCGTGCCCCGAGGCCGGGAGCGAGATCAAGGTGACGCACCTCGAGACCGGCAAGACGGCGAGCGTGCGGTTCAACGCCGACGACGCGGTCTACACGAACGCGTCCGGCAAGCAGACCGTCTTCACGCCCGCCTGCCGCCAGTAGCGGCGCTCAGGTGTCGTCGGGGTCGCGGGGCGGCGGGATGTCGCTCTCGGCCACGATGCCCGGCAGGCGGGTGGAGCCCGGCGGGGCCGGCGGCACGGATTTGTGGGTGCCCGAGAGGCTCGTGAACTCGATGCCGATGATCACGCCGTCGGGCTCCTCTTGGAGCCACACCACGCGGCCGGTGCGCGGGGGCAGCTCGTCCCCGTCGCCCATGGTGATCTCGAACTCGTCGCCGAGCGCGACCTTGGCCTCTTCGAGGATGGCCCGGAGGCCGCCGCGGGAGACGTTGAGCGCCCAGCCCTCGTGCGTCGCGTCCGGTCCCTCGAGCGGCCGCATCGTCACGCGAGACGACACCTCCCGGCGCGCGCCGCCGCGGCGCATGGCGTGGGTTCCGCTGGGGACCTTCATCCCCTGAGGGGGAGTGGGGACTCGCTTCGTCACTGACCCGAACGATAGCAGAACCCCCACGACCCTCGCGAAATACCGGCAAACGTGCTCGGGCCGCGCGGGCCTCCGAGGCCGTTGACAGGCCACCCCGACCTTTCGCAATCTAGGAGGGCTCGCGAGGGAGGGCTCCATCCGGGCTCCGAAAGACGGGGGACGCGGGCGCGGCGTGGCGGCGTGGAGGCGTGAGGGCGTGGGGGGCTTCGCTACCTCTCGCGACATGCTACCCACTTGGTGTACGTTGGTGACGGGAAGAATCTTGACCCCTCCGCAGTTGAAGAAAGCTCTGGTCAGCGCGGGCTTCGAGGTGTTCCGCACCTTGGCCGACGAGGTCGTGCTTGCCGAGCGCGTGCGCGAAAACCTCATCCTCGACTCCGGCGTGCGCGTGCGCGCGAGCGGTGAGTCCCGCTGGGCCATCAAGGTGGTCCTGCGCGCCGAGGGCCACGATTTCCCGGGCGACGACGAGGCGGCGCTCTTCGCGCGCGTGCGCGCCCTCGCGGCCCCGCTCGCCGAGCACGGCTTCGTCGAGGTCGCCGCCAACGTGGTGCCGATGAAGGACCCGTCCGACGAGGAGCGCACGCTCGACACGTTCTACGAGGTCGTGGTCGAGCGGGTGTTCCCGGCAGAGCTCGACGCCCTCGGCGCCGCCCTCCGCGAGGCGCTCGCCTTCGAGAAGTCGGCGACGAAATAGCCGCGTTGTGGCGAGGGGAGGGCCGTGGTAAGGGTCTCGCACCTTTACCGCCATGCTCGACCTCTTTCGCAAGAGCGGCCTCAAGTCCGTCATCTACGGCGCGATCATCGTCGCGACCGTCCTCGCCTTCGTGATCAGCTGGCCGAGCTCGCGGGGCTCGAAGGGCCCGTCGCTCAAGGAGTCGTGCGTCGTCACCGTGCGCTCGGTCTGCGTCGACCCGAAGACGCACCGCGCCGCGTACCGCATCCTCATCCCGCGCGACGGCGGCGGCAACCTCCTCACCGCCAAGGCCAAGGCGATGGGCCTGTCGCGCATCTCGCTCGACGGCCTCATCGAGCGAGAGCTCCTCGCGGCCGAGGCCGAGCGGCTCGGGCTCACGGTGACCGAAGAGGAGATCAACGACTCGATCTACGGCGGCTTCATCCGCGTCTCGGTGCCCGCGGCCGATCCGGGGACGGCGTTCTCGCTGCGCGTGCCCGACGGGTACGTCTACGCGGGCTTCAAGGATCCGAAGTCCAAGCAGTTCGACATGAAGGTCTACGAGCGGTCGATCCGCTCGCTCACCGGCCGCTCGCCGGTGGAGTTCCGCGACTGGCAGGCGCGCGAGATCCTCGCCGCCAAGATGCGCGACCTCGTGCGCGCGCCGGTGCGCGTGAGCGACACCGAGGCCTTCGAGCTCTACGTCGGCGAGAAGAGCACGGCGCAGCTCCAATACGTCACCATCAAGCAGAGCTGGGTCGAGCGCTGGATGGTGTCTTCGACCCAGGCGCAGATCGACGAGTGGGCGAAGGACCAGTCGAACGCGTCGCAGGTGAAGGCGCCGAACATCCGCCACATCCTCATCCGGCCCGAGGGCGACAAGCCCGAGGCGAAGGCCGCGGCCAAAGAGAAGGCCGAGAAGCTCATCGAGCGCGTGAAGAAGGGCGAAGACTTCGCCAAGCTCGCGAAGGAGCACTCCCAGGACCCGGGCAGCGGCAAGAACGGCGGCGAGCTCGGCGACAAGACCGACGGCTTCGTCGAGCCCTTCAAGAAGGCGGCCGACGCCCTGAAGGCCAACGAGATGACCCAGGCGCCGGTCGAGACGCAGTTCGGCTGGCACATCATCAAGAAGGACGACCCCGCCCGCAGCGCTTACCTGAAGGCCAAGGGCGTGGCCGCGGCCAAGGAGCTCGCGACCAAGATCCAAGCGGCGATGAAGGGCGGCGCGTCGGCCGACGACGCCATCAAGGCCGCGATCGCCCCGTACGTGAAGGCGCCGCCCGCCGCGCCCGCCGGCGAGGCGCCGAAGCCGGCCGCCGGCCCGAGCGACGCCGGCGCGCCCGACGCGGCCAAGCCCGAGGCGCCGAAGGTCGAGACCGCGGACACCGATCCCGATCGCCCGACGTCGGCGCAGACGTCGGCGTTCAACCGCGGCGGGGATCCGATCTCCTCGCTCGGCCTCTCCGAGACCCAGAAGGTGATGGAGTTCGCGTTCGCCGGCAAAGACGGCGAGATGATGCCGGAGCCGCTCCGGTCGCACGACGGCTTCGTGCTCCTGTCGATCAAGGCGCGCAAGGCCGCCACCCGCGAGGAGTACGACAAGGAGCGCGACACCTTCACCGCGGCGATCGTCGCGGCGAAGCAGGCCGAGGCGCTCTCGCTGTACGTGAAGCGGCTGCGCGAGACGCACAAGGAAGAGATCAAGATCGACGAGACGCAGCTCATCGACGCGCCCACCAAGGGCGACGGTGGCGCGCCGACGCCGGCCGAGGACGACGAGGAATAGGCGGCGGCGCCGCGGCGCGGCCCCATCGACGTCACCGTCATGCGTCGGGTCGAGCACATCCAAGAGACCCTCTCGTGCGGCCTTCGGGTCGTGGTCGTGCCCCAGCCGTGGCTCTCGCGCGCCCACGTCGGCTTCTACGCGCGAACCGGCTCGCGCTACGAGGACAAGCGGACGAACGGGCTGTCGCACTTCCTCGAGCACATGCTCTACCGAGGGACGCCGCGCCTCTCCACCGCGCACGACGTGAACCTCGCGGTCGAGAACCTCGGCGGCTATCTCTACGCGGTCACCCAGGTGGACTTCGGCGTCTTCTCGGTGACGATGCCGCCGGAGTCGCTCGAGCCGGCGACGCTCCTCTTCGGCGAGATCCTCCGCGAGCCGACGTTCGCCGACATCGAGCTCGAGAAGGGCATCGTCCGCGAGGAGATCCTCGAGGATCTCGACGACGAGGGCCGCCAGGTCGACGCCGACAACCTCTCGCGCGCGCTCATCTACCCGAAGCACCCCCTCGGCTACAGCATCGTGGGCACGCACGCGCGGGTCGCGGCCTTCGACCACGACATGCTCGTCGCCCACCACCAGAAGCACTACGCCGCGACGTCGAGCGTGCTCGTGTTCTCGGGCGCGGTGGACCCGGCGCGCGCGCTCGACGCCGCCGAGCGCGCCTTCGCGGGGATGCGGCGCGGCGGCCCCATCGTCGCCGAGCCGCCGGTGCACGCGCAGACCCGCGCGCGGCTGAAGATGGTCGAGAGCATGGCGAGCCAGACGGAGCTCCGGGTGTGCTTCCGCGCGCCGTCGGAGTCGAGCCCCGAGCGCCCCGCGATCGACATGCTCCTGCGCATCCTCGACGACGGCATGTCGACGCGCCTCTACCACCGGCTCGTCGACGACAAGGGCCTCCTCTACGACGTGTCGGCCGCCTACGACGGCTACGAGGACGACGGCATCGTCGATTTCGCGGCGAGCTGCGTCCACGAGCGCACCCCGGCGATCACCCGGCAGATCCTCGACCTCGTGGTGGAGCTCGCGCGCGAGGGCCCGACCGAGGCCGAGCTCGACAAGGCGCGCCGCCGCAACGAGTGGGAGTCGCGCTTCATGCTCGACTCGGTGGAGGAGACGGCCTCGTTCTTCGCGGGCGGGGTGCTCTTCGACCGCTTCCAGCTCCCCTGGGATCGCGTGGCCGAGAACGCGCGCGTCACCCGCGACGACGTGCGCGAGGTCGCGCGCGCGATCGCGAGGCCCGATCGGCTCTCGGTGGTGGCGGTGGGACTCCTCGAGCAAGAGAAGGTCGAGGCGGAGCTCCGCGACGTGGTCAAGGGCTACGCCGGCGCCTGAGGCCGGCCCGCGCGGCTCGGCGACGGCGGCGGCTCAGTGCCGCTCGACGAGGGCGGCGAGGGCGGCGGCGAGCGCGTCCGGTCGGGTCCAATGCATCATGTGCCCCGCGCCGTCGAGCACGACGCGCTCGAGCTCGGCGAAGCAGGCGAGGCGCTCGGCCTCGTCGGGCGGGTGGAAGCCGGTCGGACCGCCGTCGACGAACAGGGTCGGGGCCGTCACGAGCTTCGCGAACTCCATGTAGACTGCAGCCGAAAAGCCGACCGGGGAGACGGTGCGGTGGAGGACGTCGAACGCCCACGTGACGCGCCCGCCCTCCGCGGGGCTCGCCAGGTGCGGCACGCGACCCTCGAGGATCGCCCGGTCGACGCCGGGGTGGTTGGCGGCGAGGCGGTCGAGCGCCTCGCTCGGCGAGAGGCTCGGCTGGGCGCGGCCGCCCTCGCGGACCTTGCGCACCTGCTCGATCCACCGGCGCATCCGCACCGGCGCCACCGACGGCGGGTTGTCGGGCGGGCCGACGCCCTCGAGGATCGCGAGCGACGCGACGCGCTCGGGGAACGTGCCCGCGTAGAGCGTCGCCACCGTGCCCCCCATCGAGTGGCCCACGAGGTGGAAGCGGCCGCCGGCGACGAGGGCGTCGACGAGATCGGCGACGTCGAACACGTAGTCCGGGAAGTAGTAGTAGCCGGCCTCCCCGACGCGGGCTCCGCCCCCGTAGCCGCGCATGTCGGGCGCGAGCACGCGCCGGGTCGCGGCGAGCGCGGGCGCGACGAGATCCCACGTGCCGGCGGCGTCCATGTACCCGTGCACGAGGACCACCGGCGGCAGGTCGGTGCGCGACGACTCCGTGGTCCACTCGAGCACGCGGTGATCGAGCGCGTGCGCGCGGACGGTGAGCTCGCGGAGGTGGGCGTCGGCTCGACGAGGCGCTTCGGGCGGAGGCTGGGGCACGCACAAAAAAGAGGGCCAAACGCCGCGAAAAACAAGTAGGTTGTCGCCATGGCGCACACGATCACGTTGATCCCCGGCGACGGCATCGGGCCTGAGGTCGCCGACGCGACCCGGCGCGTGCTCGAGGCGAGCGGCGTGGCGATCGACTGGGAGGTCCACAACGCCGGGGCGGAGGTCGCGGAGAAGCGCGGCACCACGCTCCCCGAGGAGGTCCTCGAGTCGGTGCGGCGCAACACGATCGCGCTCAAGGGGCCGATCGGGACGCCGATCGGCAAGGGCTTCAAGTCCGTCAACGTGACGCTGCGGCAGAAGCTCGATCTCTACGCCAACGTGCGGCCGGTGAAGAGCCTGCCCGGCCTCGAGCCGCGCTTCGAGGGCACCGACATCGTCATCGTGCGCGAGAACACCGAGGACCTGTACGCGGGCCTCGAGCTCATGATCATGCCGGGCATCGCCCAGAGCATCAAGCTCATCACCGCCCAGGCGTGCACGCGCATCTGCGAATACGCCTTCGACTATGCCGAGCGGATGGGGCGCAAGCGCGTCACCGTCATCCACAAGGCCAACATCATGAAGCTCTCGGACGGGCTCCTCCTCGAGTGCTTCCGCAAGGTCGCGCAGCGGCACCCGCGGGTGGAGCCGCACGAGATGATCGTCGACGCCTGCGCCCTGCAGATGGTGAAGAACGCGAACAAGATCGACGTCCTCGTCACCGAGAACCTCTACGGCGACATCCTTTCGGATCTCGGCGCCGGCCTCGTCGGCGGCCTCGGCATCGTCCCCGGCGCCAACATCGGCGAGAGCGCGGCGGTGTTCGAGGCGGTGCACGGCACGGCGCCCGACATCGCCGGCAAGGATCTCGCGAACCCGACGGCGCTCATCCAGAGCGCGGTGATGATGCTGCACCACATCGGCGAGTCGCGCGCCGCCGAGCGCATCGAGGCGTCGATCATCGCGCACTTCCGCGAGGGGGGGCCGCGCACGCCCGATCTCGGCGGCTCGGCGTCGACCCGCGAGTACACCGACGCGCTGTGCAAGCGCGTCGCGTCGGCCTGATCCCGCGAGCGCGACGAACGCCTTCGGCCCCGTGGCCGATCGGGTCCGAGGGCTACGGCGCGTCCGTTCCATTCCGATCGGCGGCGCGCTCCGGCACCGCGGATCCTCGCGCCGCGGGCGCGGTGGCAGGTGCCGTGGTCATGGATAAACCGAACCCCAGGTGCGGGGATTGCGCCTCTTCGGCGGTCGTTGCCGCCGAAAAAAAATGCAGGGAAAACGTATTCTTGCCGGGTAGGAGAGTGTACGCAGCGCCTTGCACGCTTCTTGCTGAGACGAAGGCATGGTCGTCTCTTGCCCCCAGTGCGACTCGAGCTACGAGGTCGCGGACGAAAAGCTCCGGGGCCGGTCGGCGCGCATGCGCTGCCCCTCGTGCCAGACCTCCTGGGTCGTGACCGGCCCCGAGACCGCGCCGCGGTCGCAGGCCCCGCGGTCGCAGGCGCCGCGGTCGCAGGCCCCGCGGTCGCAGGCGCCGCGGTCGCAGGCTCCCTCGCCGTGGGCGGCGCAAACGCCCGTCGACGACTCCGACGACACCGCTCCCGTCTCGCGCGGCGTCGCGCGTCGGCGCGAGGAGACGCGCGAGAAGAAGGACCTGTTCGCCACCCCGCGCCCCGAGGCCCATCACGGCTCGGTCGTGGAGTCTTCGCCGCGCGGCCACTTCTCCGGCGAACGCAGCGAGAACTCGGTGCTCTTCACCGTCGCCGATCTGAAAGCGGCGGACGCGCGCCGTCGTGAGAAGGAGTCGGTCCTTCCTCCGCCGATGCCGGCGGCCCCCGCGTTCGTCGCGCCCGCGAGCGATGGCGCGATCGATCTCCTGGCGATGTGCTCGCAGGGCGGTCAGGTGAAGACGCGCGGCGAGCCCCTCCTCATGCCGGACGCGCCGCCGAGCGGCTTCGCCATCTCGGTGCGTCCGCCTCCCGACCCGCGTCGCAAGATGGCGTTCGCCGGGATCGCGGCCGCGGGCGCGGCGCTGCTCCTCGCGCTCGGCATCGGGCTCGCGGTGCGCTCTGGCCCCGAAGCGAAGCCCGAGGCGGTCGCCGCTGCGGCTCCGCCGCCGGTCGTCGCGCTCCCGCAGGCGCCGGTCGCGGCGCCCGACAAGCCCGCGGCGCCGGCGACGGACAAGCCGGCCAGCGACGCTCCCGAGGCCAAGGCGCCGTCCGTCGGCGCGACCTCGCCTAAGGGCAAGGGCCGCGCTCAAGTGGCGAGCAAGGGCGCCCCCGCGGGCGGCAAGGTGTCGAGCACCGCTCCGCGCGGCGGCGCCGTGTCGAGCCCGCCTCCGTCGCCGCCGAAGGCTGCGGCGAAGAAGGGCGGCGCGGACCCCTGCGGGTGCCGCGGCAACCTGCAGTGCGCGATGAAGTGCGGCCTCTGAGAGGACCGGCGCCCCCAGCTCGCTGCCCATCTCGCAGGCGCGTCGACGGAGGGCGTGTGCGCGCGGTTCGCGCTGCGCGCGCCGCACCGACGTAGCCCTCGGCGTGTCCCTGAACGCCGGCTCTCCGGGTACGGGAAGAGACGAATGGGCAGCGTGCTGCCTAATTCCGGGAGCGGGGGATCGAGCTTCGAAGAATGGGCAGCGTGCTGCCCCGTTCCGGGAGCGGGGGATCGAGCTTCGAAGAATGGGCAGCGTGCTGCCCCGTTCCGGGAGCCGGCGATCGTCGAAGCGCACGCGCGAGCGCCGAGACGCGATGGCTCGCGCTCGGCGCTGGAGGGTCGGCGAGCGGCTCGATCAGCCCGGGCCGGCGTCGCCCGGAGGCGGCGCGCCGCCATCGGTCGCGGGGGGCGGAGGCGGAGGCGGCGGGTCGTCATCGACGCACGTGGCCTTGTGGTTCGCGTCGATCTTGCAGACCTGGTTGATGAGGCCGCAGTCCGTCTTGGTGACCTTCTGGGGACCTTCGGCGTCGCTGACGCAGCGCACGGCTACCGTGCCCTCGCACTTTCCTTCGATCGGCACGCCCTTGCAGGCTTGCGTGTCGCGGATCATCTCCTGCACCTTGGGCCCGAGCGTCGCGTACGACTCGCCGAGGAGGCTGCAGGGGTACTTCCAGCCCTTGAACGAGCCGCTGACCACGGCCACGACCTCGAGCTCGCCGTCGGCGGCTTTGTGGACGAGCGGGCCGCCGGAGTCGCCGCTGCACGGTTGCGCGTCGTCCTGGCCCAGGCCGAGGTACGCCTCGTGCTGGTCCAGGAGCGAGAACTCCCAGAACTCCTCGAGCCGCGTCTTGTTCGACTCGATGTACGAGTCGCCTTCCTTCTCGCGGAGGTAGCCGAAGAAGGCGTCCTTGTTCTCGAAGATCGCCTGCATGGGCTTGCCGTCGACCGCGCGCAGCGTGACGGCGCCCGCGCGCCGCTGGCCGCTCGTGCGCTCGCGATCGCGGACGCCGTAGCCGACGGCGGTGTAGGGCTTGCCGACCTGATCGCGCGACAGGTGCGCCTTCGCGAAGCGGAGCGGCTTGATGTCGGTGATGGGCTCCGCGAGGACGTAGATGGCGACGTCGGACCCGTATTTCACGAAGCCGCCCTCGTTCACGGGCGCGATGACCACGTCCTTCGCCTTCACCATCTTGAGCGGCTTGGTCGAGTCGGGACCGACGGCGAAGTAGACGTCGTCGTTGTCCATGTGGCGGCGGTTCGCCGGCGGACCGTCCGTCGCGCAGTGCTTCGCGGTCAGGACGAGGTCGGGGGCGATGAGGGTCGCCGTGCAGAAGTAGTCGAAGCCCGACTCTCCGACCTTGTTGCCGACGGCGCCGATGGCGTTGAGCTTGGCTCCCGTGGCGTCCACACCCCCGATGATGTCCTCGCTCCCGGTGGAGCTGCCGGTGGAGGATTGGGTGCAAGCGACGACGAGCGAGAGGCCCGTCAGTGCAGCCACGGCGAGGAGCGAAGAGCGCATGTGCGCCAACCATGCACAACGTGGTCCAATGTAGGTGTTAGCTAAGTGCTTGGAAATACGAGGTCACCCATCGACTTCGGGGAGGACCTGGGCGACCCGAGATCCAGCAGAGCGCGCGTGCGCGCGGGCGGAGTCGTTGGCTGGCCAACCCATTTCGAGGCGCCCGCCCGCGAAGGCACCAAGCCGCCTATTTCGACGGAGGGGGCTCGGCCGGCGGCGGGCGCCGCGCGGTCACTGCGGCGAGCAAGCCGAGCACGATGAGCCCCGCGCCCGCGAGCTCGCGCGTGCTCGGGACCTCGCGGAGGAGGGCCGCTCCGATGGCGATGGAGCCGATCGTCTCGCCGGGTGAGATCATCGCGACCGCGAGCGGCGTCGCGCTCCGCGCCGCGCGCTGCGCGAGGGTGTGCCCCACGAGGGTGGGCACCAGCGCGAGGCCGATCACGGCGAGCCACGCGCGCGAGGGGGGCGCGGCCTCCCCGATCGACGTCGCGACCGCGAGCGGCGCGAGGGCGAGCGAAGACGCGCCGTAGACGAGCGCCGCGTACGGGAGGGCTGGGGCCGCCTCGCGGA
>JAEUKG010000538.1 GCA_016794325.1 Myxococcales bacterium
CGATCGGTGAAGAAGGTGGAGTCGCTCTTGCCGGGGTTGGGCTCGACGTAGAGGACGGCGTGGTGGCCCTTGGCGTGCGGCTCGAGGACGAGGACGCCGTCGGCCTCCACGTTGCCGGTGAGGTAGTAGAACTCCGTACCAGGCCGGAACGGATAGTGGGTGTCGTTGGCGCGGACCTTCTCGTGGCCGGTGGGGACGACGACGAGCTCCCCGGGGAAGCGCTTCGACAAGGCCTTCCGCCGCGCGACGAAGCGCGCGAGCCCCTCGACGCGCGGCGGCTTCTTGTTCCCCCGCGCTTGCCAGCGAGTCGTCATGAACTCGAGCAGAGCGGGCGGGGTGAGCGGGTCGTGCGCCGCGGGCTTGACGGTGGCCGTCTTCGCAGTCGCCTTGGCCTTCGGGGGAGCGTCCTTCAGGAACGTCATGGCGCGAACTATAGCGCCGCGGCGGGGCGGCGTCACCGATCGACCCGAGGGTGGCGCGGCCCCGGACCGGCGGCGCCCCGCCCCCCGAGGGATTCCGCGCCGCCGAGCCCGACCTTGGGTTCGCGCCTCAGCTCGACTTCACCGGGATCTGGCGCGGTTTGCGCTCGGGCAGCTTGGGCATGCGGATGACCAAGAGGCCACGCTTGGTCTCGGCGCTGATCGCCGCTTCGTCGATCCCCTCGGGGATCTGGAGCGACCGCACGAACGCGCGGGTCTCGTCGACCTTGGCCTCGAAGCGGAGGGTCTTGCCGTCGACGTGGACCGAGAGCCGCTCGCTCGTGGCGCCCGGGACGTCGGCGACGACGAGGATCTCGTCCTTGCTCTCGTAGACGTCGATCGGGGGCAGCTCCTTGGTCTTGGCGTAACGCGAGGCTTCGTGGGTGCCGTTCTCGTGGCGGACGACGGGGGTGGTCATGGTCCTTCGCTCCTTGGGTTCACTTGGCGGTCACGGCGACCTTCTGGGGTCGCGCGCTCTTGGCCTTGGGCAGGGTGACGGTGAGGATGCCGTCGTCGAGCGACGCGGTGGCGGCGTCGGCGTCGAGCGGGCACGCGAGGCGCAGCTTGCGCGAGAAGGAGACGTCGGGCCGCTCGCGGTGCCGCGGCTGGTGGCCCTCGGGCGCGACCACGCGGCGCTGGGCGCGGAGCTCGACCGTGTCGCCGAGCACCGTGACGCTCACGTCCTCGTCGCTCGCGCCCGGCAGCGGAAGGGTGAGCACGTAGCCGTCGTCGGTGTCCTCGATGGCCAGGGTCGACGGCGCGGGGCGCCGGGGGAGATCGCGCGGGAGCTCGTCGTCCCAGAGGAAGCGCGACATCTCGCGCTGCAGGGACTCGAAGGCGCGGAACGGATCGTCGAAGCGGCTCAGCATGGGATGGACCTCCGGTGTGCGGCGCGCGCGCGCGGGCGCGGCGACGCGAGGGTGGACGGGCGCGCGGCGTGCGCGCGCCCAGCAGAGGGTCGCGTGGACCCGCGAGGGTGTCAGGACGCGGACGGCTCTCGCGGCGCCGGCTCTCGCCCGGCCCGCGCCGTCCACGAAGAACACCAATAATCACTGGCCCGGCGCTGTAAAGGGGTTGGCGCGCGGCTTGCCGAGGCGCTCTCGCGGAGCGCCGCGGTCACTGCGCGCGGGGGAGCGGGCACGCGCGGTCGTCGTAGAAGCCCGCCGCCGGCACGTCCATCGCCTGGTTGAAGCGCGACCAGTACGAGACCTGCGCGATGGTGGTGGCGAGCACGACGAGCTCGCGCGGCGTGAACGCGTCCCGGAGCGCCTCGCGGAGCTCGTCGCTCACGACGATCGGCGTCGACGACAGCGCGCGCGCCCAACGCGCCGCGAGCGCCTCGCGTGGCCCGAGCTCGTGCAGGCGGTCGTCGTCGGCGGAGAAGAGCGCGGCGAGCTCGTCGGCCCGGAGCCCAGCGTCGCGCCACGTCGCGGCGTTCATGTCGAGGCAGAACGGGCAGCCGGTGGTGAGGCTCGCCACGATCCGAGCGACGGCGAGCGTGCGGCCGTCGAGATCGTCGGGGGCGTGCGCGGCCGCGAGCTCGAAGACGCCCGCCCCCACCGCGCCCTTCGGGAAGTGAGCGAGGAGGCGAGCAGGCAGCGGGTCCTTGCCGGTCGCGCGCCGCGCGATCCAGAGCGCG
>JAEUKG010000413.1 GCA_016794325.1 Myxococcales bacterium
TGCCTGGTTGGCGGGATCATCGACGGTCGCACGACCTACACCCTCTATGCGAACCGCGTGCTGACGCGTGACTTCGGGTGGGGAGAGGTCGAAGTCGGCGTGTGGTCTGCAAACGCGGGCGGCGTCACGTTCTCCCGCTACAATCGGCACGTCGACGTCGGCATGGAGTCGGTGACCGACACGCGGCTCAGCCTCCAGCGCACAGGGAACAAGGTGTGCTTGGACGGGCGCTGCATCGAGATGCGCGACGACTGCCGGGCGCTCTTCATGGACACGCTCCTTCCGGTCTTGTGACCGCGCGAACGTTGCGCGACCGCGGGCGCAGCCAAGGTGGTCCCCGGCGCAGGCGAGAGGGCCGGCGTGGTATGGACCCTGGGAGATGGGCCCCGTGTCGTTTGCTTCCTCCAGCCGACTCCTCGTCGCGGGGTGGGACGGCCGCGGCTACTGGCTGACCGATCTCGACTCGCCTCGGAGGTTCCGGGTCGACGGCGAGGGGACGGTCGTGGAGACGACCGATCCGTTTCCCGACGCGGTCGACGTGCCGGCTCACGCCACGTACCCGGCGGGCTCGGTCCTCGCGGCGCAGGTGCCGCTCGACGACTCGGCCGCGCGCCGCGCGCCGAAGCTTCCGCGAGGCGTGCCCGACGGCTGGACGGTGCGGTGGGACGATCGCTGGGCGGTGCTCGCCATGTTCGACAAGCTCTTCGTCGGCCGAGGCGCCGAGCTCGAGGCGGTGGTCCACCTCGACGAGAGCAGCGACAAAATCCGCGCGTATCCGCCGGGCGTGGTGATCCACCTCTCTGGCCGGGATCACGCGTTCCCGTGGGACGCGTTCGACCGCGCCGAGATCTTCGCCACCCCGCTGGTCGTCGAGCTCTCCCCGCTCGTGCGCCGACCCGTGCGCGTCTCGCTCGCCGGCAAGACCATCCTCCGCGTGGAGATCCTCGAGCCCGAGCCCGGCTGGACGGCCGCGGCGACGCTCGCCTCGAACGGAAACCGGCTCGGGCTCGCGCCCGGCGACGAGGTCTTCGCCGTCGGGAACGTGATCGACGGTCGCTTCGAGATCACGCGGGTGTTTCGCGAAGATCCGGGCCCCATTCCGACGTCGCTGACCCGCGGCGAACCGGCGCGCGTCGCTCGCGCCAAGGCGCGCCCGCCGGCGTGGATCGGCGCGCTCGTCCGCGCGGGCCTCGTGGGCTCGGCGGACGACGTCCCGGAGCACGCGTGGACGGGATCACCGGTCGACGCGCTCGTGGCGATCCACGAGCCGCGCGGCGCGCTCGATCGCGGCTTCGTGTGGTATCGGCTCGCGATCCGGAGCTCGACGCGGAGCCCGATCGCCGACCTCGAGCGGATGGCGCAGGTCCCCAAGGGCTCCTTCAAGGGCGTCCGCGTGGCGGGCGACGACGACTTCGACGGCTTCGCCGCGAGCTTGGAGAAGGTCAACGCGCGCCTCGATGCGCTCGGCGCGACGCGCCGCGTTCGGGAGATCTCCCACCGCGGTCCGTTCTACGCGCTCGTGGCGCGCACGCCGGCGGAGCTCGAGGAGCTCGAGGCGGCTGGCCTCGAACTGCTCTGATCCGAGGCGCGCGCGCGGAGGTTCGCGTATCCTCCGTCCATGCCGAGCGCGGCTCCCACGACGCGGGCTCCCGGGCGCGCTCGACGCGCTCCGCGCCTCTCGTGGGCGCTCGCGGCGCTGGGGGCCCTCGCGGCCGCGGCGCTGGGCGCGTGCGACGAGGACGCCGCTCCCGAGCCCGGCGCCGTGACGCCGCCGCCGGCTGCGGACGCGAGCGCGCCGGACAGCGGCGGGCCCGTCGTGCCTGATGGCGGCGCGCCCGACGCGGCCGCCGAGCTCGCGACGGTCGGCCACCGGCGCGAGCTCCGCGCGGTGTGGGTGAGCACCGCGTTTCGGCTGGATTTCCCCTCGGCGACGACGCTGACGCCGGCGCAAGCGAGCGCCGAGCTCACGTCGATCGTGGACGTCGCCGCAGCGGCGGGGCAGAACGCCATCTTCTTCCAGGTCCGCGCGGAGTCGGACGCGCTGTACACGTCGTCGCTCGAGCCCTGGAGCCGGTTCCTCAGCGGGACGCAGGGGGTGAGCCCTGGCTACGATCCGCTCGCGCTCCTCGTCGCCGCGGCGCACGCGAAGGGCGTCGAGGTCCACGCGTGGATGAACCCCTACCGCGCGGCGGTGAGCGCGTCGGCCCCTACCGCGGCCGGCCACGTCTCCAAGATTTATCCGGACGCGGCCATCGCCTACGGCGGCGCGGTGACCATGAACCCCGCCGACGATCGCGTGCGGAGCCGAGTCCTCCTCGCGGTGAGGGAGGTGACGCGCGACTACGACGTCGACGGCGTCGTCTTCGACGACTACTTCTATCCGTATCCGGGGGCCACGCCGTTCCCCGACGACGCGTCGTACGACGCCTACGTCGCCGGCGGCGGCGCGCTCGGCAAGAGCGACTGGCGGCGCGACAACGTCAACCGGCTCATCGCGGCCACCGCCGCCGCGATCCGCGCCGAGAAGCCGTGGGTGCGCTGGGGGGTCTCGCCGTTCGGGATCCACCGACCCGGCGCGCCGCCCGGCGTCGTCGGCCTCGACGCCTACGAGGCCCTCGCCTGCGACGCGCCCAGGTGGCTCGACGAGCGCTGGGTCGACTACCTCGCGCCGCAGCTCTACTGGACCAGCACGTCGGCGGGCCAGCCCTTCGGCAAGCTCGTCGACTGGTGGGCGTCGCGCGCGACCGCCGAGCGCCCCATCGTCCCCGCCATGGGGCTCTACAGGCTCGGCACGTCGGCGGAGTGGACCCGCGAGGAGTACGCGACCCAGATCGCGCTCACCCGCGCCGCCTCGCCGCGCACCGCCGGCGCGGCGCACTTCCGCTACGCGAGCCTCCGCGACGACGTGGCCGGCATCCAGGCGGAGCTCGCGAAGCAGTACGCGACCCCCGCGCGACCTCCGATCGTGCCCGGCGCGATCGGCACGAAGGTCGCGCCTCCCGGCCTGGCACGCGCGGCCGACGGCAGCGTCGTCGTCTCGCACTCCGCACCCGCGACCGTCCGCGGCTACGCGGTCTACCGGCCCGCGGGCGCCGGCTGGGATCTCGCGCGCTGGGTCCCCGCGGCGACCGCGTCGACGACGATCACGCTCGCGAAGGGCCGCTACGCCATCTCGGCCATCGATCGAGCCGGAGCGGAGAGCCTGGGAGCGATCGTCGACGTCCCCTGAGCGGGCACGCGCGCTCTAGGCGCGCCGAGTGAGCCTCCGGCGGCCACCTCGGTGAGCGAGGCGTCGACCCGCCTCAGCTCTTCGAGCGGAGGCGCGCGAGCTCGGCGAGCGCCGCGTCCCTCTCGGCGATCGCGCGCTCCTTCTCCGCGACCGCGCGCTCCTTCTCCGCGACCGCGCGCTCCTTCTCGGCTCGCTCACGCTCCTTCTCGGCTCGCTCGCGCTCGCCGGGCGTCGGGAGCAGCTCCCTGCCGAGCGGATCGCGGGCGAGGCGGAGGGTGACGTCGAGCTCGGGCTCGTCCGCCGCCTTCGCGAGCACGAACCACAGCCCCAACGTCACGCTCGGCGCGCGCTCGTCCTCCACCACCCGCTCCACCAGATCGCCGTCGATGCGATCCCACGCCCGCAGCCGCGTGCCCGCCGGCGCCATCGGATCGAACACGATGACCTCCGGCACGCCGATCCGGTGGTACCGCGCGAGCTTCTCCTCCAGCGTCAGCTTCTCGTG
>JAEUKG010000590.1 GCA_016794325.1 Myxococcales bacterium
CGCCGGCCCCGGGCGCGGCGCGGGCGCGGGGCGCGCGGGAGCGGCGGGGGCGGCCGGGCGGCTCGGGCTTGACGGGGCGCGCGGCGCTGGCGCCGGCGCCGCCGGCTGCACCGCCGGCATCGCGCGCTGCGAAACGGGATAGCGTGGCTCCGAGGGGGCTTGGATGCGCGTGGTCGACGGGCGCTCCTCTGCGGCGACGACGGCCTGCATCGACGCCACCGACGACATGCGCGACGACGGGGGGTTCATCGACTCCGCGCGCGGGGCCATCGGCCCCTTCTTCTGGCCCTTGAAGGCGAACTGGCGGGTGACGGCGAGGGTGTAGACGAGCGAGCTCACCACCTCCTCGTCGGCGGTGTGCATCTTGAAGAGCTGCGGGAGCGACGGGCTCTCGGCGCGGATGACGTCGATGATCGCCTCCTCGTCGGGGGCGAGGACGAGCGAGCTGACGTCGGCCTCGGCGTGGAGCACGAGGGGGTGCTTGCCGATGCGGTTGAGCGTCGCGCGGACGCGCGCGCGATCGTGCCACGTGCGGACCGCGGCCAAGATCGCGTTGAGCGCCCCGATCTGCGGCTGGTCGCTGCCTCCCCACTGGTCGAGGAGGTTCATGTCCTTGAAGAAGGAGTAGTTCGTCTCCGGCGCGAGGTTCGCGAGCATCGCGATCTTCTCGAGCGTCTGCGTCTCGAGCGCCCACGCGAGCATCTCGCGCGAGACGAGGTCGTGGCCGACGAGGTACTCGCCGAGGAGCACGCCCAGCCGCGCCGCCCCGTCCGCGTAGTTCTCGAGCTGCGCCTCGTCGAGGGCGTTCGCGCTCGCGAGGACTTGGCCGAGCAGCGCGACGTGGCCGCCGTGGCGGACCTTGGCCGGCGCTCCGCGCTCGAAGTGGATGACGTGCTCGGAGCCGTCGAGGTCGTAGAAGACCACGCTGCCCGAGAGCCCGTGGTCGAGCATGTAGACGAGCACGTGCGCGAGCGGCGTCGCCGCGAGGGTCCCGCGCGCGGTGGGCTCGATCTCGGCGGACGCCGACGGGCGCTGGGTCTCGCCGGCGGAGCCGACGGGGCTCGCGGGCTGGAAGACCGTCTTCTCGTCGGCCTTCGGCGGCACCGACGGCTTGAGCGAGTCGTTGATCATCCGGCCCATCGCCTCGGCGACGGCGGACGGGCTCGAGCCCATCGACGGGAGCGAAGAGCTCGAGCTGCCGGTGACCGAGCCGTGGGAGTCGCTCCCGAGGGAGCGCTCGTGCGAACGTGGGGTGAACGTCCCCTGCGCCTGGGAGTAGCCGGGCGACGGCGGCGGCGGCGGCGCCGCTTGCGGCGGCGGCGAGACCGAGGAGCGCGGCCCCGACGACGGCGGCGGGGCGTCGGAGCCCGTGCCCGGCCGCTGGAAGCGCTCGAGGCCCTTCTTCCAGTTGTCGACGTTGATCACGCGGGCCACCGCGCGCGGCGGATCCCCGGGGCGCGGCTGCGCGAGGTCGACGTCGACGGGGCTCGACATCACCGCGCCGTTCCTGTCCATCACGAGGCGGAGGGCCGGCTTGTCGTCCTGGCTCACGGCGCCGCGCGTGACCTCGCCGACCTCGCCGGTGGAGAGCTGCACGAGCGTCCCCGTCGGCAAGAGGCCGAGGGCCGCGGCGAGCATGCGCAACACGGTCTTGTCCTGGCCGTCGGTGAGCTCCTCGCTCAACGTCGCGACGGCGAAATCGGGGGTCGGCGGCGGCAAGCCGGGCTCGGGCGTGAGGAGATCGTTGTAGCGCCGCGCGATGCGGACGATGCGCGCGTGCATCGTCGGTGGGCGCGCGCCACCGTAGAGCACGCCGAGCCACTGCTGCCTCCGCATCCAGAGCGCTTCGAAGGCGACCACCGTTCGCGTCATCGAAGGCTCGTTCACGCGGCCGAGCGCGGTGAGCACGGCCGCGGCGCCCGACGCGAGGCGATCCTCCTGCTCCTCGGAGAGCGTCGAGACCGTCATCGTGAAGCCCGCCGCCTGGGCGGCCGCGTTGCCGATGGCGAGCGCCCGCGGCCTCGCCACGTCGTGCATCATGCCCGCCATCGCGATCTGAGCGAGGGTCACGCGGTCTTGGGTGATCTCGCGGGCGATCGTGACGGCGAGGATCGCGGTGTTGACGGCGCGCCCCGCCTCGTCGTGGTTCGCGTTGCGCGCCTCGGTCACGCCGAGGAACGCCGGCGTCGCGCCCTCGGAGAGGTCGACGAGGCTCTGCGCCACGCGCTTGATGCGGCGCGGGAGGATGTATTTGCTCTCGAGGAGGTCCTCGAAGAAGCGCCGCATGATGACGACCGCGGAGGCGTACATCCGGACCGTCTTCTGGTCCTGGTCGAGGTCCTCGATCTCGAGCCCGCGGAGGCGCGCCGACTCGGCGACGGGCCGGAGCCGGATGCGGGGCGTCGGCGACTGGAAGGTGCCGCGCTCGCTCCGGAGGCCCGTGGAGATCCCCTCGGCGAACTTCAGGATCTCGTCGCGGGTCACGTCGCGAGCGATGGTGAGATCGCTGCCGCCGAGCCAATCGAGGATCTCGCCGAGCTCCTGCGCGTTCTCGTAGACCGCTCGCGAGCCCTTGAGGAGCTGCCCGGCCACGAAGACGGCGCGCTGGGCGAACAGGATGTTCACGTTGGCGCCGGACCGGAGGCAGTAGTCCCCGATGATGGCGTGGGTCTGATCGAGCTGCTGGAGGAACGCCTGGTTCGTGAGGTTGTGGAGCTGCGCCAGCTTCGCGAGGCGGTAGATCGAGACCACGACCCCCGCGCCGAGATCGCGGGTGAGCTCGCGACGGACGAGCTCGCCGGCGTCGTTCGTCACGATGTCGAGGCGCATCGTCATGGGTGACCGCCCTCGAGCCTCGCCATGATCTTCTTCGAGGCTGCCGACGCCGCGGCGCGGGTCTCGTCGGACACGCCCCAGCGCGACTGCGCGAGCTCGGCGAGCGCCGACGCCGCCCCGACGGACCTCGAGATGTCGCCGAGCACGTCGGCGGCGATGGTCCGCGTGACCTCGCGCTCCTCCGACACCAGCACGCCGCCCTTCTTCGCGATGTCGAGGGCGACCGGCTCGCCGCGCTCCGGCGAGAGCATGACGAGGGCCCGGAGCAGCTCGCGCCGCTCGTCCGAGCCGAGCTCGTTGAAGTTCTTCGCGTTGACGAGGCGGGCGATGGTGGGCCAGGCGCCGCGGATGGTGTGGCGGGTGACCGTCCGGAGCGCCGCGATGCGCAGGAGCGCCTGGGGGTTCTCGAGCATCGCGACGAGCTCCGAGAGCGCCTGCTCCGGCGAACCGCTGAGCAGGATGCGCGCCTCGAGGCGGACGTTGACGTCTTCGGCCTGGGAGAGCTGGGCGAGCGCCTGGCGCCCGCCCGGAGCCTGCGCGAGGAGCCGGAGCAGCGCCGCGCCGACGTCGGGGTCGGTCCCTTGCGCGGCGGCGACGATCTCGGCCTCGCGGCCGATCGCGGTGCGCTCGGCGAACTGCAGGAGCAGCGCGCGGAGCTGCGGCCCGCCGCCTTCCCGGAGCGACGCCAGCACCTGCGGGAGCTCGGCGCCGCCGAGGTGCGAGAGGATGTACGGCAAGGCCTCGACCTGGCTCGCGTCCTCGCGCGCGCGGCGCAGCGCGATCTCGAGCGTCTCGCCGCCGAACATCGCGTTCGACAGCCCCGCGATGAGGCGGACGAGGTGCTCCTGGTTCTGCACCCGCTGGCCCATCTTCTCGATGAGCGCCTGGTGCAGCCGCCCCACCGCGTCCGAGCGCCCGGCGACGACGAGGTCCGCCGCCGACTTGCGGAGCGACGCGAGGACGAGCGGCGCGTCGCGGTTCGCGGCGGCGTCGAGGAGCCCTTCGACGAGCGCGTCCACGTAGCGCTCGGTCCACTTGTCGCGGTTCATCTCGAACTGCGACAGGATGACGTTCTTCACCACGTCGTCGAGCGACAGCGGCGACGGCGCCTTCACCGCCGACAGCGCGCGGCGATCGGTCGACACCGCCATCGCGCGCGCCTCGACGCGGCTGACGTGGTTCTTCGCCGCTTCTTCGGCCTGGGCCTGGGCGGCGTCCGCCTCGGCGTAGAAGGCCTCACGCTCGGTCGCGTCACCTTCGGCGAACGCGTCGACGGTGTCGTAGGACACGTGCGGCATTCCGCGCTCCCAGAGCGCGGACGCGAGGTCGTCCTCCGGGGGCAGGTCGCGCCCGGGGTCGAGCATGAAGAGGGTGAGGAGCTCGCGGTACTCCTCGTAGGTGATGCCCGCCGCGAGGCGGAGGGTGCGGATGCCGCACGCGAACAGGTTGTAGGGGATCGAGTCGAACGGCGGGCCGGGCTCCCACACCGCGTGCCCGAGCGTCATGAACGAGTACGGGCGGATCGTGAAGTCCACGAGATCCGGCCGCTGCCGCAGCGCCTCCGCGCACGCCTCGTACGCGGTGCGGACGGTGCGCTCGGTGGCCGGGTGCTTCCACCCGAGCTGCCTGACGCTCGGCAGAACGCGGTCGAAGTGCTTCATCATGTCGCGCAGACCGATGACGCGCGGATCGTTCTCCGGGACCTCGGGGGCCGCGGGCGTGGGCGGCGGGGCCGGCTGCGCGACGGGCGCCGGCTGCGGCGCGGGCGCGGGCGGCGGCGCCACCGGCAGCGGCGGCGGCAGCGGCGGCACGCCGATCGGGGGCGCGGGCTGCGGCGCCGGCGGCGCGACCGCGGGTCCCTGCGTCGCCACCGGCGGCGGCTGCGGCACGACCACCTGGTTCGGGCGCGGCGCGCGGCCGGAGGTCAGCGGCTGGGCGCCGAGCTTCGTCATCGCCTCGATGACCGCGTTCTGCATCTCGCGAGCGTCGGCGTAGCGGTTGCGACGATCCCACGCGAGCGACTTGTCGACGATCTGGATCACCTCGATCGGGAGGTTCGGCGCGATGCGCGCGACCGAGGGCACGGGCTTGGTCGCGGCCATCACGAGCGCCTCTTGCTCGGTGCGGCCGTTGTTGATGCGGTGCCCCGTGATGAGCGCGTGCATCATCGCGCCGACGGAGAAGAGGTCGGCGCGGCCGTCGAGCTGGTCGACGAGGCCCATCGCCTGCTCCGGGGACATGTACGCCGGGGTCCCGAGCGCGGTGCCGGTCGCCGTGCGCTCGGCGGTCGCGTCGCGCATCTGGGCGACGCCGAAGTCGAGCACTTTGATCTCGCCTTCGTTGGTGATGAAGATGTTCGCGGGCTTGAGATCGCGGTGGATGACGCTGATCGCGTGGCAGGAGATCAGGCAGTCGAGCACCCGCTCGCAGATCTGGAGGACCTGCGGCACCGGCATCGTGCGGCCGGCCTTCTTCCACGCGTCGCGGACGGTCTCGCCCTCGAGCAGCTCCATGATGAGGAACGGCTCGCCTTGCTCCGTCACGTCGTCGTCGAGGACCTGGACCGTCGCCGCGTGGTTGACCTTGTTGGAGACGTACGCCTCGCGGAGGAAGCGCTCGCAGATGGTCTTCTCGCGCGCGAAGTCGGCGTGGAGGATCTTGAGCGCCGCGCGTTGGCTGTTGCGGTGCGACGCCGCATACACGGACGCCATGCCGCCGACGCCGAGCAGCGACTCGATCTTCCATTTGCCTTTGATGACCTGGCCAACGCGCTGGTTGGAGCCTTGGGCATCACCGGCTTGGGCGGACTTCATCACGTCAGCCACGCAAGCACGCCGCAGTTGGCGGCGAATCCTCCCTTCGATTCCGTCCTTGGGTCTGCCATGGAGGATATCGGGCGGCGTGCCACGATGACAGATCTTCGTGGGTGCGACACGGACGTCGTGACCCCTACAGTGGAGCCCTGGGTTACCCAGTCGCTCCGCCGGGGCCCGCCTCGGGCTCGCGCGACGCGCTGAACGCGGCCAAGACGCCGATCAGACCGGCGACGGGGGCCACGACCAGCGGGAGCACCCCGAAGGAGATTCCGAGCGTCGAAATCGCCGCGGGGACGAGGCCGAGGACGACCACGCGCACGCCCACCTCCCGCGCCCGCCTCGCCAGGGTCACCACGAGGACCCCCGCGCGGACGTCGTCCACCACCGTCGCCGCCGACCACTCGCCGGGAGCCGACCCCGCCGCGCCGAGCGCGACCGAGACGTCCGCCGCGCCGAGCGCGCCGTCGTCGGACTGCGCGTGACCGATCACCGCGACCTCGCGGCCGCCTTCGGCCAGCGCCTTGACCTCGGCCCCTCGATCGAGCGGGAGCACCTCCGGCCGCACGTGATCGATCTCGAGCGCGCGGGCGATGGTCTCGCACGTCTCGCGGGACTCGCCGCTCAGCAGCACCGGCTCGACGCGCGCGGCCGCGAGCCGCTCCACCGCCGCCCGGGCGCCCACCCGCAGCCCGTCTTGCAGCGCGACGATCCCGACGATCTTGCCGCCGAGCGCGACGAGCATCACGCTCCGCCCTTGCCCCTCGAGGCCCTCGATCTGGGCGTCGGCGACGGCGACGCTGATCTTCTCTTGAAGGAGGAGCGCGCGGCTGCCGACCACGATGCGCTCGCCGCTCGCGCTGAGCGCCGTCACCCCGAGGCCCTCGTGCGCGTGGGCGCTGCGGACGGCCTCGGGCGCGATCGAACGCGCCCGCACGGTGCGCAGGATCGCGGTCGCGAACGGGTGGGACGAGGCGGTCTCGGCCCCCGCCGCGAGCGAGAGCACCCGGTCGCGATCGAGCGCGCCGACGGTCTCGACCGCGACCACCTCCGGCTCCCCGAGGAGCAGCGTCCCCCGCGAGCAGAGGACGGCGGCGTCCACCCGCCCCGCGGCGTCGAAGGCCGCCATATCTTTGTACAATACACCTTTTTCCACGAGCGCGAGCTGAGCGCGCCCGAGGCCGTAGACGAGCACGCCGAGGACGCCCGCCGACGACACCGCCATCGCCACCGCGGCCGCCGCCCCGAGCACGTCGCGGAGGCCGGCGTTCTGGGCGAAGGCCGCGACCGCGACGCAGAGCGAGAGCAGCGGCGCGCCACGTTCGAGCGCGCGGCGGGTGATCACGACGAGCTGGGAGGCCACGTCGGCCCGGTGAGGGAGCGAGCGCGCGACGCGGTAGAGCCCGCGATCGGCGCCCGCGAAGGTCACCGTGATCCGCAGCGAGCCGCGGACGACGCGGGCCCCGGCGACGACGGCGTCGCCCTCGCGCTTCGTCACCGGCGTGCGCGCGCTCGGGTGCGGGACGACCTCCGCCTCCCCGGCCGCGATCTTCCCGTCGACCGAGACCACCTCGCCCGCCTCGACGAGCACCTGCTCGCCCGCCTTCACCTCTTCGGGGAGCAGGGTCTGCGCGGTCGGGCCCCGGACGACGCGCGCGCTCGTCCCGAGCGCGGCCACGAGCGCCTTGCGCTGGCGCTCGCTCTTCTCGCGGGCGCGGTCGACGAGCACCGCGCACACGGCGTGGACCACCGCGCCGAGCCCGACGAGCGCGGCGAGGCGCGAGGCGTGGGGGTCGTGGACGATCGCCGCCCACCCCGCCGCTCCCAGCGCGAGCGCCTCCGGCCACACCACGAACGCCCAGTGCGACTCCGAGGGATCCCGCCGGCGCCCGATCTCGACGCCGAACGCCACCACCGCCGCGAGCGCGGCGAGCGGGAGTCGGAGCGCCGCGGCGGCGTCGCCGGCGAGGACGACCGCGATCGAAGCGAGGCCGAGCGCGATCGCGACCCCGAGCGCCGCGCGCTTGGGGTCCACGCCCGCGTCGCGGACGTCGACGAGCGAGACCGGCGCGTCCTCGTCGACGGGCGCGAGCGCGGGCTCCTCGACCTCTTCGATGACGACCTCCCGCGGCGTCGCCGCCGGCGCGGCCACGGGCAGATCCGGCTGCGACGCCCGCAGCGTCGGGGGCACGGCCTCGAGCTCGCCGTCGCCGCCTTCTCCGCTCGCGCCCTCCGAAGGCCCGGGCGCTGGCGCGCGCTCCGCGGACGGTGCGGGGCTCGGCGCGACCTCGCCCTTGGGGGCCGGGAACGACGGGACCGGGACCGAGGCGGCGGGGGCGACGGCGGGCGCAGGGCGGGTGTGGCTCTCGACCTGCACGTCGCGGCGCGCCGAGACCGGCGGGGGGGGCGCGGTCTCGGCCTCGAGGGACACGACGCCCGAGAGGAGCGGCTCCGTGCAGCGAGCGTCGCAGAAGTAGCGGAAGCGCCCGTCGAGGATCGCGACGTGGCCGGCGCGGAGCACGTCGACCGGCTTGCCGCACCCCGGGCAGAGCGAGACGGACTCGGGGGGCAGGCTGGGGGCGCGGTCCATCTCGAGCCGCTTCCGATGGCCTCTCGGAGCGGCCCTGTCAAGCGGAGGTGAGGTCCGGCGCCCTCGGCACTGATCGGGCGTTCACCCGTCGGCGAGGACGGATTTCACCACCCGGACGCCCTCTTCGAGCTCCGCGCGCGAGACGACGAGGGGCGGTGAGAAGCGGAGGACGCGATCGCCGGCCGCGGTGAGGAGGACGCCGCGATCGGCGAGCTTCGGCAGGACGTCGCGCGCGACGCGCCCCTCGGCGAGGACGAGGCCTCGGAGGAGCCCGTCGCCCCGCTCGCCGACGCACACCGACGGGAGGTCGCGGACCACCGCGGCGAGCATCTGCCCGAGGGCCTCCCCCTTGTCGCGCGCCCCCTCGACCAGCTTCTCGCGCTCGAGGATGTCGAGGACGCTGAGCGCCGCCGCGCACGCGAGCGGGTTGCCGCCGAAGGTCGACCCGTGCGTGCCCGGAGGCAGCGCGGGGGCGAGCGCCTCGGAGGTGAGCATCGCGCCGATGGGGACGCCGCCGCCGAGGCCCTTGGCGAGCGAGATCGCGTCGGGCCGGACCCCCGAGCGCTGGAAGCCGAACCACGCGCCGAGGCGACCTATCCCGGTCTGCACCTCGTCCATCAAGAGGAGCGCCCCCGCGGCGTCGCAGGCCGCCCGCAGGCCCTCGAGGAAGCCCGGCGGCGGGGGCACGACGCCGCCCTCGCCCTGGAGCGGCTCGACGATGACGGCGCACACGTCGGGCCCCAGCTCCGCCTTCACCGCGTCGAGATCGCCGTACGCGACGTGGGTGACGCCGCCGGGCGCGCCGAAGCCCTCTTTGTATTTCGGGGTGCCCGTCATCGAGAGCGCGCCGAGCGTCCGGCCGTGGAACGCGGAGTGGAACGCGACGACGCGGGAGCGCGACGTCTCGCCGCGCGCGTAGAAGTGCCGCCGCGCGAGCTTGAGCAGGGCCTCGTTCGCCTCCGCGCCCGAGTTGCAGAAGAACGCGCGCGGGAGCCCCGACCGGGCGGCGAGCGCCTCCGCGAGCCGGATGTTCACGTCGTTGAAGAAGTAGTTCGACACGTGCACGAGGCGGCTCGCCTGCTCGGCGATGGCCCGCGCGTGGTCGGGGTGGCCGTGGCCCACCGCGCACACGGCGACGCCGGCAGCGAGATCGAGGTACCGCTTGCCTTCGGTGTCGAAGAGCTCGGCCCCGCGCCCGCGGGTGAAGACGATGCGAGCCGGCTTGTAGTTCGGGTAGAGGTGCTTGTCGGCCTTGGCGAGGAGATCGGCGGAGCTCATCGAGCAGTTCCTTGCGTGGGGTTCGTGGCGTGGCGGCCCTCTCTTCGTACGCCCGAGGGTGGCCTACGGAGAAGAGCCAGATTC
>JAEUKG010000599.1 GCA_016794325.1 Myxococcales bacterium
GCGCCCAATGGAGCACGCCGCCGACCCGATGGAAACCTCGTGCAGTGACCACAAGAACTTCCGTTCGGACCCGATCGGGCACGGGCACGGGCACGGGCACGGGCACGGGAAGACCGAACCCGTTCAGGGACACGCCCTAGCAACTGCGGCGCGTAGGTCGACTACTTGAGAACGCTGGTGTTGATCATCTCGAGACTCACCGCCGTGTCGTTCACCACGCGGCTCGTCAGCACCGGACGCGCATCACCGGACCTACTCGGCGTCCATCCGATCATGCGGAATGGCCCGGAGCTGAGTGGGGTGTGGTCGAGGCGGTACGTCGTCGACGAGAACGCGCCCGACTTCGCATACAGCGCGGTGTCGAATCGCTGGGCGTCCACGGCCTGATCGGCGAGGTGACAGCTGACGCAGTCGCTCGTCGTGGGCGAGTAGCGACGCGGATCCAAGAACGCGAGCGCGCTCGCGCTCATCTGCTCCCACGCCGGCGCGTCGACCTCGTTCCGCTTCTTGTTGAGACGTCCGAAGTAGCTGTCGGGAGTCACCGCGGGCGGGTCCACCACCAAGATCGGCCGCTTGCCCGGCTGGCTGACGGGATCGATGTCGCTGATTTGAATCCCAGCAGGGGCGAGCGCGGGACCCGTTTGCGGATAGATCGTGCCCTGTCTCACGTCGAACCGACCGAAGATCCAACGGCTGCGCGACTCGGCCACGGTCGCGTTGTTCTCGGAGTACTCGGGCCGCTCGGCTCCGATGTCTTGTACGCAGAACGCGACCGCAGTGAGATTCTTCTCCCCCGCGTAGGAGAGCAAGTGATCGCGGAGCCCCGTCGCGTACGGACCACGCAGCCCTTCGCTCGCGAGCGTCGGATTGACGCCGAAGCCGCTTCGCACGTTGCTGTTCGGTCCCGCGGTTGGATTGATGAACCCCTTTTGCAAGGGGAGTCCCGCCGCTCGGCGCAAGCGGAGCAACCCCTGCAAGAAGGCGGTCATTTCGGCCCGATTGACGGTGTAGAAGAGGTGAATCCCGACGCGCCCGTCGGGCCGGCGCGCCGGCTGCGTCGGGTCGACGAACTGGGCCACCAGTCGGATCGTGTTCTGGCACGAGCCTCCTTGGTCCGACACTTCACCGAAGCACGGGTCGACGCGAACCGCGACGACGCGGAGGTTCGCATAGCGAGGCTTCCACGGATCGAGGAGCTTTCCGCTCCAGGGCTGCACCTTCCCGTCGGGGCCGAGCACCGGCGCGTTGTCGATCGCGCTCAGCTGATCGAACACCTCCCGCGCAAACAGCGGCCCGCGGTCGCCCTCGGAGGATGGCGACATCAAGTCGTCGACGTGGTCCGCCGTGATCGGGAGCGGATACAGGATCGTCACGTCGGTCATCCCGAGGTGCTTCGACTCGTTGAGCTCGGCCTCCGGACCCGTCTGGACGGACCCCTCTCCCGTCTCCGGCGTGCACCCGTAGGCACCAGCCGCGACGACCGCGAGCAAAATTCCGAACGTGGACGATAGCTTAGAGACCGGTCGCATGATGACTACCTCCGCGTATATGTAGGGTAAGGTAGCCGTTAGTCGGGCTTGCGCCCTCGATAGGATCGGACGTTGGCTACTTCTCGACCTCGCCGACGACCAGGTCGACCGACTGGAGGCGCTCCTTCGTGGCCGGCTCGATCAACCAAGCGTTCTCGTCGGAGCCTGCCGTCGGCGCATAGACGCTGCACGACCCGTAGCTGCGGTACAGCGTCGTCCCCGGAGGAATCGGTCGGGTGACTGAATACGAATACGACGCCGCGGTCGTCTGGCAGGTGGCCTGCGTGGTTCCCGTCAGGAACGGCGCGGTTCGCACGATGCCGTACGTGGCGCACGCGCGCTCGTAGCTTGGGATGACGACGCCCACCAGCGTGTCGCACTTCGAATCGCTGTACAACAACGTGCCGCGCGACGACGACGCGCCGACCGCAGCCGCGGCCGGAATGGTGAACACGTCTTCGGGCACGCACACGCTCGCGCCACCCACGATCTCGTGGGTGCAACGCTTCTGCAGCTTGGTGTCGTACCAACCGCCGAACGCGCGTGAGCCGTCTTGGCCCACGTGGGTGATCATCTTGAGGCGCGTGCCGTCACTCCCCTGCGCATCACCCGAGCTCTTTGCGTCGGGGTCCGCGCGAATGTCTGCGTCTTCCTTGCGGCACGCAGACAGCACGGCCGCGGAAGCGGCCAACAACATCGTGGCGAGGACGAACCTGCGGCTCTCGAACGTGATCGTGCTCATGGGGTCTCCTTCGCGGCGCTGCGCCGCCCCGACGTCCGTAGCACCGGGCGATCGCACGGCTCTCGATGGTTTCGGACGCGCGCATGGTCCCCTTCGATGTTTTCGGACATGCGCTCGGATCGGCTTGCTGAACCGCGCCCTGGGCGTCATGCCGCGCCGCCGCGCGCTCGCGGCTCTTGCTGGTTGTCGCCGATCTCGGCCCGCGCTCCGCTCGGCGCAGAGACTGCGAAGCCCGAATCGCCGCGCCGGAGGCGACGCTCGAGAGCGCGCGCGCCGACGAGAGCGGAATCCTCGTCGCGCGACTCCGTCGTCGCCCGCGCCCTGGGCGATGCGCGCACTCTCGCTCGCCTGCGAGGCCGCACCCCGACCGAGGGCGATTGGGCCGTCTCCAGGGCGGCAGTCGTCGGCGCCGGGGTAGGTCGTCGACGCCTTGGGCTCCGAACCCGCGCGCGAAGCTCGGGGCCGCGGGTGAGCCGCGCTCCCGCGGCGAGGAGCGCGCCTCGGATCAGCGCGACTCGGCGACCGAGAAGTGCACGTGATGCGCCGCTCGTCGACGGCCTCGCGGCCGAGCTACTTGATCGTCCCCTGGCGGATGACCTCGTAGAACTGCTCCATCCCCCGCTCCTTGTTGAGCAAGAAGTCCTGCACGTTGTCGGAGATGACGCGGTAGTCCTCCTGCGTCAGCTTCTCCTGCACCTTGTCGGGGGACGACTTGTTCACGTCGGCGACGACGTCGACGATGACCTCGAGCGGCGTCTGGCCGGGCTTGCCCTTCTGCGGGCCCGGCATGGGCGTGACGAGGTTCTGGAGCATGATCGACAGGATCTGGTTCGGATCGAGCTCGCGGCTGCAGATCTGCCGGCCCTCTTTGTCGAAGGCCTTGCCGCTGATCTTCGCGAGGAGCGCGGTCTGGGCGTCGACGAGGCCGATGTCGACGACCTTGCCGCTCTCGTCGCGCTTCGACGGCGCGGCCGCGGCCGCCATCACCTTGTAGAACGGCACGATGTTCGTGTCGTCGTCGAGGATCTGCACCATGTCGTTCATGCTCGCGACCATCGCCGGCAGGGCGTCGTTGCGCGAGGCCTGGTTGAGCAGGTAGTCCATGAGCGACTCGAGCTCGCGGCGCGCCTCCGGGTCCTTGCGGATCGCGTCGGCGAGGTCGAGCATCCCGGCGAAGGTGGGGCCCTTCACCGTGTCGTTCATCTTCTTGACGAGCTCCTCCCGGGCCCAGGTGCAGCGCTCGTAGGGCGGAGTGAACGTGTTCGGGCAGTGCGCGGCGAGCTGCGATCGGACGACCTCGACGATCGACGGGGTCATGACCGGCAGGCCCGGGTTCGAGAACTTGGCGCCGGAGCCCGTGCCGTCGACCTTGAGGAACTGGTCGACGAGCTGCGAGCGCGCGCGGCGCCACTGCGCCTGGCGCTCTTTGTCCTCGGGGTGGGTGAGGGCGTACTGCTCGAAGGAGTCGTCGATCGCGGACAGGGCGTTCGCGATGAGGTAGGCCGGCGTCACCTGGGTGGTGAAGGTGCCGTCGTTGCGCTTGCCGCGAGCGTCGCCGCGGCGGTCCTTCAGGCCGGTCTGCTTGGCGAGATCGGGGTCGAGCGCGGCGCGGGCCGCGCGCGCGGCGACGTCGATGCCGGACAGCGGCGTGACCTTCGTGCACGCCTTCGTCTTCGGGTCGATCGCGTCGCAGTGGTTGACCTTCATCTGGTCGAGCACCTTCGACACGTTCGACAGCGCGGGGAGCATGTCGGTCACGAACATCTCGGCGAGGAGCGGCTCGTACGACACCGCGCCCGTCCGCGGGCACGCCTTGCCGGGGCCGATGCGGCACTCGCTGGGCGTGGCCTTGTCGTCGGCGTAGTGCTTGTTGGCGATCGACGCGAGCTCGAGGAAGAGATCCTCGCGGTCGTGCGAGGTGAAGGCCCGGAGCATCGGCGTCATCGCCCGGTAGAAGCCGAAGTTCTCCCAGACGAAGATGGTGTTCTTGCCGCGCTGCTGGATCCAGTCGCCGTCGGCGCAGTTGCGGAGGCCGTGGACCTTGCCGTCGGGCGAGACGTTCGCCTTCTCGCCGCAGCTCGAGTTGCCGCGGCACGGGTCGTCGATGACGCGCTCGGGGCACACCGCCGAGCCGATGTACGTGCCGTTCAGGTCGTTCAAGAACTTGAACGTCTTCTGGTTCTTGGAGTCGCCGACGGTGTCGAAGAAGACGAGTCGGTTCAGCCACTCGGGCTTCGGCTGGAGCACGGTGCTGTTGCCCGGCGTCCAGAAGCCGGTGATGCCGCTCGACTGCTCCATGAGGTCGACGCTCGCGGCGCCGAGGCCGGCGACGCCGTTGCGCATGAGGCTGTCGCGGATCCAGAGCTGGCCCTTCGGATCGTTCACGATGGCGTCGAGGTAGAACGCCGCCATGTTCTCGATCTTGAAGACCTCGCACTCCTTGTAGGTGCCGACGAGGGGCAGCGTGACGTTGAGGCCGAACAGCGTCGCGTGGGCGACGGCGCCGTCCTTGTTGCAGCTCGTGACGCCGACGGTGTCGACGATCATCGAGAGGAAGCGCTGGAGGGCGCTCCGGTTCTGCCCCGTGGCCGCCTTCGAGCGGTCGACGGGCGTGCCCATCTCCGAGGCGTTGCCCTTGGTGACGTTGAACGCCGGCCCGTTCAGGTTGTTCCGGTCGTAGCTCACCTCGTCGCGGAACTTGGCGTAGTTGCCGTAGACCTTGCCGAGCTCGGCGGAGGCGGGGTCGGCCATCGCGCGCAGGAGATCCTCGAGGAGGCCGGGCTCCTTGGCGATCTTGGCGAGCACGTCGAGGGTCTCGTCCCAGAACATCGCCTTCGCCGGGATCTTGGCTTCGGGGTGGGCGTTGGCGACGTCGCGGGCCGCGAGGAGGCCGCCGACCAAGCGCGCGGTGTCGGCCTGCTTGTCGGCCATCAGCGTCTTGGTCATCTTGAGCGTGTCGTCGATCGTGGGGTCGCCCAGGATCTGGAGCACCGCGTACACGAGGTCGAGGAGCGGCGACGTGTCGCCCTTGAACTGGTCGTACTGGAGCGTGCCCGCTTTGTAGGTGCGCGCCGTCTTGTACCCGCCGTCGCGCGTGCCCATCATGACGTAGAGGCCCGCGAGCGCGTCCATCATCGTCTCGTGGTTGGCCTCGGGCTTCGGGTTCACCAGCGGCCGCATGTCGAGCATCATCTGCGCGGCGAAGGTGTGGGTGGAGTCGATGTACTCGTAGGCGGGCTTGCCGCTCACGAGCGCGAAGCCCTGGGCGTCGCGGGGGACCTCCGGGCCGTTGAAGAACGCGAACGGCGCGGGCGCGACCTTGCCGTCGTTGGTCTTGAAGATGCCGAGGTCGTCGACGTCCGGCAGGCCGTCGCCGTCCTGGTCGACGAACGGCGCGAAGACCTTGCCGCCCGACAGGGCCGCGTAGCCGCGCACGTCGCGCTTGACGATGAAGCGCTTGGCGCCGCCGCCGAGCCGGTCGTCGCTCACGAGGAAGAGGCGCTGCATCACCTCGAGGTTCGAGCGCGGACGCGAGAGCAGGACGCGGTCGTTCTGGGCGTCGGCGGTGAAGGCGAGGGGCCCGGGCGGCGGATCGGCCTTGGCGTCCTGGAGCTCGAGGCTCGCGGTCTCGAGGAGCTTCGTGAACTGGCCGTAGGCGGCGCCCGGCACCGGCACGCGGTTGCCGTTCTCGTCCCGCTTGGGATCGGGGTCGTAGACGTTCGCGTCCGCGCTCATCACCTTGAGGGTGGCGTTCGCGAGATCGCGCAGGCGCGGGTAGGCGACCATCGGCCGCGCGGCGCCGAGCGCGAGCTCGCTCGGGCGGTAGCCCTTGCGGGAGTCGAAGCGGGCCCACGCCTTCTGCGCCTCGGGGTTGTCGCGGAAGGTGGTGATGACCTTGCCGAGGCTCTGGGTCGACTGCGGGATCGTCCCGTCGTTGTAGAGGTCGATGAAGCGGCCGAGCATGTCGGCGACCTCTTGCGGGAGCGGGGCCTCGCCGTTCTTCTTCGGAGCGTCGCAGCTCTTCGTGCCGTCGGGGTTCTTCGTGTCCTTCACCCCGACGTCGACGTCGGGGATGGTGTAGTCGATCGCGGCGATGAGATCGGCGCGGCGCCGCGCGAGGGCGGAGATGCGCCCGATGTCGCGCGCGCGGTTCTGCTTGCGCTGCTCGACGCTGACGACGCCGCCCTTCTCGTCCCGGCCTTCGGAGGTGACGGCGGGGAGCTTGGCCTCGTCGACGGCCTCGGCGTAGGTGCCGTCGGCCTTCTTGTGGCAGACGTCGCGGAAGCTCGCGCCCGTCATGTCCTCGCGGAGCGACTGGGCGCCGATGCGGTCGCAGAGGACCCCGAAGACCTCCTCGCCCACCGTGCCGCGCGGCGGGGGCGACCGCTTGGTGTCGAAGTCGTTGCAAGCGAGGGCGCCGACGACCAGCGATCCGAGCCCGACGTAACCGATGACGTTCCTGCGCATTGCGAGACCTCCACGTCGGGCGAAGGGGCGGAGCTTCGCGCGGCGTCGACCAAGAGATCCTCAGTCTATCCCTTTGTCCTACGCCCCGTGGCGCCAAGCGGACTCGCACAACGTGCCAAAAGGAGCGATGACGCATCGCGTTATGACGACAACGTCACGCGCGGTCGTGATTAACTGCGGCCATGTCCGACGAACGCTCCGACGAACGCTCACTCGCCACGACCGCCGCCGTCATCCTCGCCGCAGGCCAAGGGACTCGCATGAAGAGCGCCACCCCGAAGGTGCTCCACAAGGTGTGCGGGCGCCCGCTCGTCCACTACCCGGTGCAGGCCGCGCTCGAGGCGGGCTGCGGCGAGGTCGTCGTCGTCGTGGGTCACGGGCGCGAGAAGGTGGAGGCCTACCTCCGCGAGGCGTTCGGCGATCGGGTGAAGACGGCGCTCCAGAAGGAGCAGCGAGGCACGGGCGACGCCGCGCGCGCGGGGATGGAGGCGGTCTCGCCGTCGGCCGAGCGCGTGCTCCTCTTCTACGGCGACGTGCCGCTCCTCGAGGTCGCCGACGTCGGCGAGGTCGCCAAGAAGCTCGACACCGACACCACGTGCGCGATCGCGATGGCGGTCTGCACCGTCGACGAGCCCTTCGGCTACGGGCGCATCCTGCGCGACGGGGCCGGGCAGATCTCCGAGATCCGCGAGCACAAGGACCTCCGCACCGACGCCGAGCGCGCGGTGCGCGAGATCAACCCCGGCATCTTCGCGGCGAGCGCCGCGCTCTTCCGCGAGGCCCTCGCGGCGCTCACGCCGAACAACGCGCAGGGCGAGTACTACCTCACCGACATCGTGAAATACGCGGCCGAGCGCGGCCAGCGCGTGGCGGGCGTGCCCTCGCGCGCCGACGTGATGGACGGCGTGAACGACCGGCACCAGCTCGCCGAGGTCGAGGAGCGCATGCTCGCCCGCATCGTGAAGAGGTGGCGCGTGGCGGGGGTGACGGTGCGGCAGGGCGCGCGCATCGACGCGAGCGTGACCATCGGCCAAGACGCGATCATCGAGGCGGGCGTGGTGCTCCGCGGCGCGACCACCATCGGCAAGGGCGCGGTCGTCGACGTCGGCTCGGTGCTCACCGACGTGGTGGTGGACGACGAGGCGGTGCTCAAGCCCTACACCGTGGCCCAGAGCTCGACGATCGGGAAGAAGGCCCAGATCGGCCCGTTTTCGCACCTCCGGCCCGAGAGCGCGATCGGCGACGACGCCCACGTCGGCAACTTCGTCGAGACCAAGAAGACGACGCTCAAGAAGGGCGCGAAGGCGAACCACCTCGCCTACCTCGGCGACGGCGTCGTGGGCGAGGGCGCGAACGTCGGCGCCGGCACCATCTTCTGCAACTACGACGGCTTCCAGAAGCACACGACGGTGATCGAGGACGGCGCGTTCATCGGCTCGGACTCGCAGCTCGTGGCGCCGGTGCGCATCGGCAAGGGGGCGTACGTGGCCACCGGCACCACCGTGACGCGCGACGTGCCCGACGACGCGCTCGCGATCGCGCGGCTCAAGCAGGAGAACAAGGAGGGCTACGCGAGCAAGCTCAAGGCCCGCCTCAAGGCGCAGAAGGAAGCGGCGCAGAAGAAGTAGCGGCGCCCGTTTCTTGGCCGCGGCCCGGCGGTCGGTCTACTCGTCGCTGGATGGGCGCATTCGCACGCGTGCTCGGTCCCGCGGTCGCCGTCGCCGTCACCGCGGCCGCGAGCCTCGCGCGCGCCGACGAGGGGGCGGCCCCGGAGATCGCGCCCGCGCCTCTCCCGCCTCCGCCGTCGCCCGCGCCCGAGCCGGCGCCCCTCACGTCGTCGGCGTCCTCGGCGCCCCGCGCCGCGGCGCCGCCCGCCGCCGACGCGCCGCGGCGGGGCCTCGCCCTCGCGCTCGCGCAGGGCCTCAACGTGAGCCGCCCCTTCGCCGGGGCCCAGGTCGGCTACCGCTTCGAGCGCGCGAGCTTCCTCGAGGCGTTCGTCGACTACTCGTACGACGCGCCGATCTCGGAGCTCTCGTTCCACACGCTGGGCCTCGGGGCGCGCGTGTATTTTGCATCTTTCTTCGATAGCGTCGAGCTCTACCACCAGTCGCTCTTCGGCACCGCGCTCTCGTCGGGCGGGCCCGCCGCGGCGCCGAAGCGCGAGCTCGGCGAGCGCCTCCTCGGCGTGTTCATGACCCAGGGGCTCGGCGCGGAGGTGCACGTCGCGTATGGCTTCCACGCTGGGCTCACCCTGAGCACCGGCTACCCGGTCTGGTTCCGCCCGGAGCTCGCGGTCCGCTACCGCTTCTGACGATGCGCGCTCGCCTCGCCGCCCTCGGGCTCGTCGCCCTCCTCGCCGCGTGCGACGGCGACATGCGCGCGTATTTCGCCAAGGACGTCGTGCGCGTCGACGACGACGTCACGTACGTGGCCGGCAGCGACAACCCCCGCCAGCGCCTCGATCTCTACCGCCCGCGCGCGGCCAAGGGCTTCCCCGTCGTCGTGTTCGTGCACGGCGGCTACTGGGTCGCGCAGGACAAGGACTACTTCGCCCCCGTGGTGGGGCTCTACGGCAACGTCGGCTACGCCCTCGCCCGGCGCGGCATCGGGGTGGTGGTGATCAACTACCGACTCGTCCCCGACGTCACCTTCGACGAGCAGCTCGGCGACGTGATGGCCGCCGTCCGCTGGACCTTCGAGAACGTGCGCGACTAC
>JAEUKG010000334.1 GCA_016794325.1 Myxococcales bacterium
CCCCGTCTCGAGGTGACGTCGCGCCGCGATCACCGGCCCGCACACGAGGTGGCCCGACGACGCGGCGAGCTCGAGGCCGGCGGCGATGGTGCTCGCCTCGTGGCCGGCGGTGCGCTCGTTGAACGGGATCGGGCAGCGATCCTCGCCCAGCGTGATCTCGCCCGCGCTCACGTACACCGGCGCGATGAAAGGAACGGCGAGGAGGTCGTCGGGCTCGACGCGCGGGCCCAGCCTCGAGGCGGTGGCCTTGGTGGTGAAGATGCCGTGGCGCACGAGGCCGACCTTGGCGCTCGCCCACGACGGCGGCAGGCGCTCCTCGGAGTGGGTGAGCGCGATCTCGAAGATGCCCTCGTCGGCGTAGGCGCGGATGAAGGCGGGCAAGACCTCGAGCCCCCGCATGAGGAGCGGCGACACCGCCTCCACGAGCACCGGCAGGTAGGCCTGGCACATGTACGACGGCGCGGCGATCGACACCCGCGACGAGCGCTCCCCCTGGAAGAGGGCGCGCGCGTTGTCGACGATCGCGCGCATCCGCGGCAGGACGCGCATCCCCGCCTCGGTGAGGATGAGCCCGCGCCCGCGCCGGACGAAGAGGCGCGTGCCCAGGTGCCGCTCGAGCCGGGTGATCGCCTTCGACACCTGGGACGCGGTGACCCGGAGCTCGCGCGCTGCGCTCGTGACCGAGCCGTGCCGATGGACGACGAGCAGCGTCGACACGTCGGCGACCCGGAGGTCGAGCATCTCGTCGTCGGCCATCGCGCCGCCCTCCCGCTACTTGGCCTCGGACGCGCGGAGCTTCAGGTAGTCGGCGAGGGCGGTGCGGAGGACCTTGTTGGCCTCGTACGGGCCCTCGAAGTCCTCCACGATGACCTGCTTCTTCTCGAGGATCTTGTAGTCCTCGAAGAACCGCCGCAGCTCGAGGAGCGTGTGCGGCGGCAGCTCCCGGATGTGCGACACGTGGGAGACCGCGGGGTCGTCGAGGTGGACCGCGATCACCTTGTCGTCGAGCCCCTTGTCGTCGCGCATCTGCATCACGCCGATGGCTCGCGCGCGCATCATGCACATCGGGGCGACGGGCTCTTGCCCGAGGACGAGGACGTCGAGCGGGTCGCCGTCGTCGCAGTACGTCCGGGGGATGAAGCCGTAGTTGGCGGGGTAGTGCACCGCGCTGAAGAGCACCCGGTCGACCTTGAGGAGCCCCGTCTCCTTGTCGAGCTCGTATTTGACGCGAGACCCCTTCGGGATCTCGATGAACGCTACGAAGGACTCTTCGACCGGCTCGGCGATCGGGATGTCGTGCCAGGGGTGCGCCATGTCAGTCTCCGGTGTCGGGGGCGTTCGCGTCGTTCGCGGCGGCGCCGTTGCCGTCGCGCGCAGAGTCGGTGAGGGCGTCGCTCGCGCCGGCGTCGACGACCTTCGCGGGGCCGAAGTCGACGACGACGCGGATGTAGTAGTCGGCGCACGAGTCGTTGAGGATGCGCGCGTCGCCGGTGCTGCCCTGGAGGATCTTGGCGAGGTTGCCGGAGCCCACCGTGAAGTTGTCGGGCAGCCGGTCGGGGTACGACGTCGCGGGGCGCTCGACCGCCGAGATGTAGGGGAGGATCGACACCGGGTAGCGGTTCGCGACCTCCGGGGGGAACTGCAGGCGCAGGAGGCGCTTGTGCGGGAAGTCGATCCAACGGGACTCGAAGGGCGTCGACTCCCACACCTCGGGCGACGCCATGTTGCCTTCGCCGGGCCGCACGCCCCAGTCCGCCGAGTCGCCGTCGCAGTCGCGGCCGAAACACGCCGGCGCGACGGCGGCCACGGCGCCGAAGAAGAGCGTCGTCGTGGCGACGGAGACGAGCCACCGCGGCGCGCCCTTCCGGGCGGCGGGCTTACCCACTCGTCAGCTCCGCGGCGCGGTGGGCGTGGTAGGTGAGGATGAAGTCGGCGCCCGCGCGGCGGATGCTGAGCAGCACCTCGAGCATCGCGCGGTCGAGGTCGAGCATCCCCGCCTGCGCGGCCGCGTGCAGCATCGCGTATTCGCCCGACACGTTGTAGGCGCCGAGCGGGAGCGTGCTCGCCTCGCGCACGGCGCGGATGACGTCGAGGTAGGAGAGCGCGGGCTTGACCATCAACATGTCGGCCCCCTCCTCTTCGTCGAGGCGGGCCTCGCGGAGCGCCTCGCGCGCGTTGCCGGGGTCCATCTGGTAGCCGGCGCGGTCGCCGAACTTGGGCGCGCAGTCGGCGGCGTCGCGGAAGGGCCCGTAGAACGCGCTCGCGTACTTGACGGCGTAGCTCAGGATCGTCGTGTCCTCGTAGCCGGCGCTGTCGAGGGCCTCGCGGATCTTGCCGACGCGGCCGTCCATCATGTCGCTCGGCGCGACGACGTCGGCGCCCGCCTTCGCGAAGAGCACGCCCATCTCGGCGAGCACGCGGATCGTCGCGTCGTTGTCGACGTCCATCGCGCCGTCGCGGCCGCGCCGGAGGACGCCGCAGTGACCGTGGTCGGTGTATTCGTCGACGCAGACGTCGGCCATGACGACGAGCTCGGGGCACGCGTCCTTCATCTCGCGGATCGCGACCGGGACCGGGCCGTCGGGGTCGAGCCCGGTGGTGCCGCCCGGGTCCTTCTCTTTGGGGAGGCCGAAGAGGATGCAGCCGAGGATGCCGCGCTCGCGCATCGCCTTGGCCTCCGCCCGCGCCGCCGACAAGGGGAGCTGGAAGATGCCCGGCATCGTGGCGATGGGGCGCTTCTCGGTGAGGCCCGCGTGGAAGAAGAGCGGGTAGACGAGGTGGCTCGGGCGGAGCAGGGTCTCGCGGACGAGGGCCCGGAGCTCCTTCGTGCGACGCAGACGCCGGGGGCGGATGGTGGGGAAGCCCATGGCGCGGGGAGCATACCGCTTGGGCGGCAGAGGCGCGCCGAAATCGCCTCGTCAGAACACGACCCCGGCGCGGCCGAGCGTGCGCGCCACCAGCGCTTCGATCCGGTCGGCCTCGGCTCGGCCGAACGCCGCGGGGAAGGGCGAGTCGACGTCGAGCACGGCGCGGAGCTCGCCGCCGGCGACGACGGGGATCACGAGCTCGGAGCGGCTGCGGGAGTCGCACGCGATGTGCCCGGGGAACGCGTGCACGTCGTCGACGATCTGCACCTCGCGCGTGCGCGCCGCGGCGCCGCAGACCCCGCGACCGAAGTCGATGCGCAGGCACCCCATCGATCCCTGGTAGGGGCCCACCGCGAGCGTCGTCGCCCCGATCCGCCGGTAGAAGCCGCAGAAATTGACGTGTGCGAGGGTGTCCCACAAGAGGCAGGCGAGCGTCGCTTCGATCGCGACGGCGTCGGTCTCGGTGGCGAGCACGGCCTCGATTTGCGGCAGCGCCTCGTCGAGCCGCGCGAGGCGCGCGACCTCGGGCATGAGCGCGTCGCGCGGGGCGGGGGACGAGAAGAAGATGCCCTCGGACATGGGCCGAAGGATGAGCGCGCGCGGGCCGGTCGTCCAGCGGGCCGTTCTCCCGCCGATCGGCGCCCCCGCTTCACGCCCGGGGCAGCCCGCGTCGGTGGTGACGTCCCCGCCGTCCGCCGAGTGACGTCGGAGGCAGAAACGTGCTCGCGGACGGGTCGCAAACGTCCTAGCCTCCTCCCCGATGAAGCGCCGAAAGCGAACCCGCGACCGCGCGCGCCTGGTGCGCGCGCTCCTCCTCGTGGCGGTCACGTCGGCGGTGCCGGCGGCGCTGTTCGCGTGCGGCTCCCGCACCGGCCTCTTCGCCGACGAGACGACCTCGAGCGGCGGCCCCGGCGGGGGCGACGGCGGCGCGGACGCGACCACGGATCGCGCCACGTCCGACGTGCGCGACGCGCTCCCGCCGATCGAGACCGGGCCGCGCGAGGACGCCTCCCGCGACGACTGCCACGACGCCGACACCACCCTCGTG
>JAEUKG010000738.1 GCA_016794325.1 Myxococcales bacterium
CGCGGTGTGGTGCTTCGCCTCCTCGGCGAACGTGTCGAGGATCGACAAGAACCCTGGCCGCAGCGGGAAGTCGCTCTCGTCGACCCGGAGCGGGAGCGTCACCACCCACACCTCGCCACGCCCGATGGTGCGGCGCAACAAGAACGGCGCGCCGTCGGACCACGTGAGGTCGACGTCGAGCTTCGCGACGTCTTCGGGCGCGATCGTCGCCCGGCCGCGGGGCGCGAGATCGCCCAGCGTCGACACCGCGTCCACGAACGCTGCGTTCTTGGCCGACGGCCCGAGGCCCTTGGCTGGTGACGCGCCGAAGGTGGGAGCGCGGGCGAGCACGGGCTCGAAGCCCGCGCCGAGCGGCGAGGTGGCGGCGCGCCGCCCGAGCCCGATGAGGATGACGCCGCCGTGTTCGATGTATTCTGCAAGCGCCCGCCGCTGCTCGGGGGTGAGCCCGGGCGGGTCGTCGACGACGATGCCGGCGAAGAGCGCGAGGTCCTGGGGCTGGTCGGGCAACACCGGGAGCGCCCGCAGCGCGAGATCGAGGCCGAGGGCGCGGAGCGCCTGCTCGACCGCGGGGGCGCCGCCGGTGACGACGCCGTCCTGCGACGACTCGGACACGACCGCGATGGACGCCGCGCCGCCCTCGAGCACCACCGGCGCCGCGTCGTCTTCCTGGATCGCGTCGTCGCCCGCGAGGACGGCGGTGAGCTCGCCGGGCTCGTCCTTCTCGAGCTGGACCGCGATCGCGGCGCTGGCGCCGCCCACGGCGGGCTGCTTGGCGACCGTGGCCCCCGCCGCGTTGTGGATGCGGACCTCCCGGCCTGCGACGGCGGCGTCGGGCCCACACGCGAGCTTCACCCGGACGCGGTTGCCGGTGCGGTCGGCGGCGACGACGGCGCAGTCCTTCGCGGGCCGGGCGAGGTCGGGCATCGCGTTCCACGCGGGGATGGTCCCTTCGAGCGCGAGCGGGCTCGCGGTCGGGTTGCCGTCGGCGAGGTCGCTCAAGAGCACGACGCGCTTGTCGATCTGGGGGAGATCCGCGATCAGCGTGCGCGCCATCGAGAGCCCTCCCTCGAGGTCGGTGCCGCGATCGCTCGGCGTCAACGCGGCGAGGGCCGCGCGCGCGGCGGCGACGTCGGTGGTGGGGGCGAGCGCGACCCGCGGAGGCGCCCCCGCGAGCACGATCGCGGCCGCGTCGCCCTCCTGCAGCGACGCGAAGAGGTCGGCGGCGCCACGCTTGGCGCGCTCGTGGCGGGACGCGGGCGAGCCGTCTTTGGCCCGCATGCTCATCGAGTCGTCGAGGACCACGCAGACCGCGACCGAGGCCCCCGACCGCGACAGCGACAGGCGCGAGCAGCGGGCGAACGGCGTCGCGCCGAGGAGCGCGAGGGCGACGACGCTCGCCGCGCGCACGCCGAAGAGCGCCCGGTCCTCGAGCTGCGAGCGCCGCCGCGCCTTGGGCTCGGTGGGCGGCACGAGGTGAGCGGCGGGGAAGGGCCGCTCCTCCGCCATGCGCCTGCGCAGCCGGTGGGCGAGGTACGGGGCGGCGACGAACGCCGCGACGCCGAGGGCGAGGAGGGTCGCGAACGTCAACATCCCGCGTGCCTCGCGGCGTCCACGATCGCGCGCAGCGTCGCGGTCGGCGGCTCGTCGGTTCGGGCGCGGAGCAGGCGAGCGCCGCGCCCGACGAGCTCGCGATCCCAGTGGCCGGTGAGCTCGGCGAGGCGCGCGAGGTAGCCGTCGCGCGCCCCGGCGTCGGTCTCGACGACCGCGGTGCCCTCGGCGCCCCGCAGGCGCACGGGGCCGTCGAAGGGGAAGTCGACCTCGTCGGGGTCGAGCACCTGCACCACCACGAGCACGCGCCCCCGGCCGGCGAGCGTGGCCACGGCCTCGAGCGATCCCTGAGGGAGATCGAGCAGATCCGAGAGCACGACGACGATCGACCCGCGGCGCGCGGTGCGCGCGATCGATCCCACCACGCGGTCGACCATCGCCTCTTCGGCGACCGCGTCACCCTCGGGCGTGCTGCGCTCGAGCGCGGCGAGGATCCGCTCGCAGGACTCGCGGCCGCCGCTCACGGGCACCGGCCGCGTGGCGGGGCCGCCGCCGATGAACGACAGGCCGACCGGATCGCCGGTGGTGATCGCGACGCGCGCGAGCGCGGCGGCGACCACCGCCGCCCACGCGAGCTTGGCGCCGGGCGCGCGCTCGCCGCGGTAGCCCATCGACGCCGTCGCGTCGACGACGAGGCGCAGCGCGCGATCGGTCTCGGTCTCGAACTGGCGGACGAGGAGCCGCTCGTGACGCAGCAGGGAGCGCCGGTCGAGCCAGCGGAGATCGTCGCCGGGGCTGTATTCGCGGTGACCGCCGAACTCGATCCCCGCGCCCCTCCGCGCGCTCCGGTGGGCCCCCGCCCACACGCCCTCGGCGACCACGCGCGCGCGGAGCCGCAGCGGCCCGAGGTTGCCCCAGTCGAGCGCGGTCGCCACGGAGGGAGAGGGCTTGGCAGGCACCGCGGGCTCTCGTCAGGGGAGGCCGACCTCGGGCACCGGGCCCGAGAGGCGGGCCTTGGCGCCGCTCAGGATGTCGCGCGCGATGGCGACCTCCATGAGCTCGAGCCCTCCCGCGGCCACCGCCTGGCGGAGCGCGTCGTCGCCGCCCTTCACGTCTCCGGCCGCGCGGCGCTCGATCGCGGCGTAGAACAGCGCCTCCGTCTTCTGCGCCGGGGTCTTGGCGGCGGCGACGAGATCGTCGGCCTTCACCAGGCCGAGCCCGAACGCGGCGATGCGCCCGACCCAGCGCTGGTCGCCCTTGGAGTGCGTGAGGACGCGCTCGGCGGTGCCGTCGCTCGGGGCGCGCTGCTGCTTCTCGAGCACGCGCACCCACATTGCATAATACACGAGATCCCCGCCCTCGAGCTCGAAGGCCACGCCGCGGGCGAGGGCCTCGCGCGCGGTCTTGAGGTCGCCCATCACGAACGCGCGCGCCACCTGCTGGCCGACCGTGGCCGCCGCCTGGCGCTTGTCGCGCGCGGAGGCGTCGAGGGCGCGGTCGAGGGCCTTCGCCGCCGGCGCGGTGGCCCCGAAACGGTCGAGGACGCGGGCGATCGCCCGCTCGATGCGCGCCCGGTCTTCGGCCTCGCCGGCTTGCCGCACCTTCGCGAGGTCCTTGAGCGCCTCGACGAGCGGGGCACGCGCTCCCTGGGCGTCGCCCTCCTCACGCAGGATGTCGCTCTGGGCGAGGAGGATCTCGGCGCGGAGGCCCACGTCCTTCTGGGCGTCGGGCAGGCCCTGCGCCTCGCGCAAGCGCGCGAGCGCGGCGCTCGACTTCTGATCGTGCCAGTCGATCCGCGCGAGGAGGAGGAGCGTCGCCGCGCTCTTCTCCACCGCCGCCGCCTGCTCGAGCAGCGCGCGCGCGTCGCCGAGGCGACCCTCACGGACCTCGATCTCGCCCATCATCGCCCGCACCCGCGCCGGGCCCGGCCGCAGCTTGGGAGCGAGGTCGGGGCGGTCAGCCACCGCGAGGAGCGGGGCCGCGGCCTTGAAGACGCGGCGCGCCGCGTCGGGCTCGTCGTTCTGCGTCTCCTCGGCCATCGCGCGGAGCGTCATCCCGAGCGCGGTCTGCACGACGCGGGGCTCGGGGTTGGCCTTCACCGCCTCCGCGAGCACCGCCGGCGCCGCCTCGCCCATGCCGTAGTCCATCAAGAACGCGGCCGCGCTCCCCGCGGCCTCGGGCAGCGTGGGGTCGAGCCGGTAGGCCTCCATCACCGCGCCGAACGCGGCCGCGCGCGCGAGGTCTTGATCCTGCGGGGCCTCGTCGTCGTCGTCGCGCGCGCCCGAGGGCGCCGCGGTCGGGCGCAGCGCCCGCGCGACGTCGAGCCACCGCCCCGCGCTCGGTTTGTCGGCGGCGGCCTCCATCGCGCGGACGAGCTCGGGCCGCGTGACTTCCTTGGCCTGACCTCGCTCGAGCGCCGCGAGCGCGCCGTGGACGTCGGCGTGGCGGAGGTGCAACGCGGCGAGGGTGGTGCCCGCGCTGCCGAGGGCGCGCAGCGCCTCGTTGCCCTCCTTGGGGGTCGGGGTCGCCTTGCGGGCGCGGTACGCGTTGCGCAGCACGATCGCCTTCTCGAGCCACTCGGCGACCTTCTGGTCGGCCTCCTTCGCGGCCTCCGGGCTCGGCTCGAGGAGCGCGCGCGACACCGCGGCGCGGGCCTGACCGCCGGCTTGCTCGACGGGCCCCGCGCCCGACGTGTCCTTCACCCACGCCTGGATCGCGTCGAGGTGGGCTTTGATCTGCGGTCGCTCGGCGTCGGGGACGACCTTCATGAGGATCTCGTAGACCGCGCGGGCGCGGCCCTCGTCGCCCTTCTTGGCGAGCTCGAGGGCGGCGGCGCGCATCACCGTGGGCCCTTCGGGCCCGAGCGCGCTCGGCGTGAGATCGCCGGGCCGGAGTACGGCCATCGCCCCGCCGATGGCGCTCAGCGCGCGGTCGGGGGACTTCGAGCGGAAGCGGGCGCTCGAGCGGACCATCTGGCGCGCGCACACCCCGGCGGCGCGGCTCGATCGCTCGCGGCTGCCCGGATCCGCGGCGAGGAGATCGCGGACCGCGCTCGCGAACGCGTCGTCGCTGACCTCCGCGGCCGCGGCGGTGGTCCGCTCGGGCGAGTGGACGGGCCGGCCGACCTGAGGCGGCGTGGGGCCGCAGGCGGCGAGGAACGGCGGTGCCGCGAGCGCGAGGACGAGGAGCCAACGGGAGGCAGTCATGACGCGCCCACAGTGTACACCTCGGGGGCGACCACGTAACCTCCAAGCGGCCCGGATATTCCCGAGCCAGGCAACCGAGGTCGACCCCATGCCGCGCGCGCACCTGCTCGTCGTCGACGACGAGGCCGCCATCCTCACCACCCTCCAGAAGGCGCTATCCCTCGAGGGGTACTCCGTCGACGTCGCCGGCGGCTTCAAGGTCGCCGAGGAGAAGCTCCGGAAGAAGACGTACGACCTGTGTCTCTTCGACGTGATGCTCCCCGACGGCGACGGGCTCGACCTCCTCAAGCGCGCCCGCGAGGCGAAGATCGACACGCCGGTGCTCATGATGAGCGGGCACGCGACGATCGACACCGCGGTCAAGGCGACGCGCCTCGGCGCCCTCAACTTCCTCGAGAAGCCGCTCAACACCGACGCCTTGCTCATCGCGGTGGAGACGTCGCTCCGCCTCGATCGCGCCGAGGCCGAGGCCAAGGCTCTCCGGGCCGCGAGCGGCGCCACCGGCGAGCTCGTGGGCGACAGCGGGGCGATCAAGCGCCTGGTCGAGCAGATCGGCCGCGCCGCGAAGAGCAGCGCGAGCGTCCTCGTGACCGGCGAGCGCGGGACCGGCAAGGAGCTCGTCGCCCGCGCGATCCACCAGATGTCACCGCGGGCGAAGGGCCCGCTCGAGAAGCTCAACTGCGCGGCGCTGCCGAGCGAGCTCATCGAGAGCGAGCTCTTCGGCCACGAGGCGGGGGCCTTCACCGGCGCGACCAAGCAGCGTCGCGGCAAGTTCGAGCGCGCGAGCGGGGGGACGCTCTTCCTCGACGAGGTCGGGGACATGCCCCTGCCGATGCAGGCGAAGCTCCTCCGGGTGCTCCAGGAGCGCGAGATCGAGCGCGTCGGCGGCAGCGAGGTCATCAAGGTCGACACGCGGGTGGTCGCCGCGACCAACCGCGACCTCGCGGCGATGTGCGAGCGCGACGAGTTCCGCGCCGACCTCTACGACCGGCTCAATGTGCTGCCCCTCCACATCCCGCCGCTCCGCGCGCGCCGGGAGGACATCCCCGGCCTCGCCCTCCACTTCCTCGGGCTCGCCACCAAGGCCAACGACCGGGCGATGATGCGCATCGACGAGGACGCGATGCAGGTGCTTGCAGGATACAGCTTTCCCGGCAACGTCCGCGAGCTCAAGAACCTCGTCGAGCGCCTCGTCATCCTCACCCCCGACGACGTGGTGTCGGCCGAGGACGTGCGGACGTGCCTCCCCGGCGGCGGGCCGCCGAAGGCGACCGGGATCTACCGCCCGGGCGTGCCCTTCCGGGTCCTCGTGGAGGAGGCCGAGCGCGTGATCCTCCAGGACGCGCTCGCGCACCACGGAGGCCAGATGGCGGCGACCGCGCGCGCGCTCGATCTCGAGCGGAGCCACCTCTACAAGAAGGCGAGGGCCCTCGGCCTTCGCGGCGCCGACAAGGCCGACGAGGAGGCCTGACGCCGTCGCCGCGGCGGCGTGCTACGATGGAGGTGCGCGATGTCAGGAGCTCGCTTCGTCCTCTGTGTGGTCACGGGCCTCGGCGTGGCCGGCTGCGCGAGCCTCGAGAAGCCGCCGCCCCCGCCGATCCAGGTGCGCGTCACCGTGGAGAGCGATCCCGGCAAGCCCCTCCCGGGCGCGACCATCCTCCGCGAGAACCGCGAGCTCGGCGTCACCAGCACCGACGGCACGGTCATCGTCCCGCTCCGCGGCCGTGAGGGCGACACCGTCGATCTCACCGTCCGCTGCCCGGCGACGGAGTACCAGTCTCCGGCCAAGCCGATCGCGGTGGTGCTCCACCGCACCTCCGAGGCCAAGGTCGCGGAGTACCGCGCCCTCTGCCCGCCGCTCTACCGCAACGTGGTGGTCGCGGTGCGGGCCGAGAACGGGCCGAACCTCCCGGTGATGTACCTCGGGCAGATGTACGCGCGCACCGACGCGTCGGGGGCGGCGCATTTCATGGTGCGGGTGCGCCCCTACGAGCAGTTCGACGTCACGCTCTCGACGACCGAGAAGGGCAACGAGGGCCTCCGCCCCCAGAACCCGGCGAAGGCGTTCGTCGTGAAGTCGCAGGACGAGGTCATGTTCTTCGACCAGCGCTTCCAGCTCGAGAAGAAGCCGGTCTACGCCAAGCCCGTCGGCCCGCGCCCGATCTGACGGGCCCCCGGCGCCTCGTGGCGCCTGGGTCGCGTCCCGCCGCGGGAGCGACCAACACCGTGACCGGTTGCGTCGAGATCGTTCGAGAGGTCGAGGCGGCGCCGAGGCGCGCGCGGAACAGCCTCCCGGCTTTGAGCACGCACCGCAGGCGCCAACGACGAGATCTCGGACGAGATCAATGCAAACGGTCGCGGTGTTAGCCGACCCGGCGCGCCGCCTGTCCTGAAATTGGGCAGCGTGCTGCCTATTTTCGGCGGTGGCCGATCCCCTCCCCTCCACGTCCAGGGCAAAACCCGGAGCCCGACCGACGGGCAGAAAAAACAGAACCGGTTTAGTCCGGTCTTGTCAAATCGTACCGAAGA
>JAEUKG010000739.1 GCA_016794325.1 Myxococcales bacterium
GCCGATCGTACGGGCAGTACGCCGTCGCCTCGCCGTCGAGGACCTTCCCGCGCGCGACGACGGCGGCGCGATCGGAGAGGTCGAGCACTGCGCGATCGAGGCGCTCGACGAGGGACTGCGATTGCTCGTTCGACAGCCAGACGCCGCCGCAGGTGCCACACCCGAGGAGGGTGAGCTGGCTCGAGCGTCCTTCGAACAACCTGGCCGAGCAGCGCGGGCACGGCCGATCGGTGGGCTCTGTCGTTTGCTTCGGGTCCGCAGTCATGCGCGCAGGCTACTACGCATCCGGGCGAGCCACGCCCGCGACGCGTCGAACGCCCCGCGCCCGCGACGCGCCGAACGCCCCACGCCCGCGACGCGTCGAACGCCCCGCGCCCGCGACGCGTCGAACGCCCCACGCCGATCGCGCTCCGCGCTCAGCCCCCGCTGCGGAGGTCGCGGAGGAGGCGCAAGCCGTCGCGAAGCGCCCACGCGCCGCCGCCGGCGAATACGAGGAGGCCGATCACGCCGAGCACGGCCGACTCCGTGGTCTTCCACGGCGCCCGGAGCGCCGCCGCCAGGGTGAGCGGGCCCGCCACCAGGCCGAGCGCGCCCGTGATGACCCGCTTGTAGGCGACCAAACGGACGAATCGGGCGTCGACGAGGCGTCGAGGGGTGGGACGGGCCGCCATGTGCCCCCTCTACCATCCACCCACGCGTGCGCAAGTCGCGCGCACGGAGGGCGTCTGATAGGCTGCATCCTGGGGCCCGTGGTTCGACTCTCCAAGCTCACAGACTATGCCTTCGTGCTCCTGGCGCGCTTCGCCGGCGAGCCGGCGCGCCTCCGGACGGCGCCCGACCTCGCGACCGAGACGCGGCTGCCTCTGCCCACGGTTTCGAAGGTCCTGAAGCAGCTCGCCCGCGGCGGCGTGCTGAAATCGGTGCGCGGCAAGGCCGGCGGCTACCTGCTCGTGCGCCCGCCGCGATCGGTGTCGGTCTCGCAGGTCGTCCACGTGATGGAGGGCCCGCTCGCGATGACCGAGTGTTGCCTCAAGCCGCACGGGGCCCCGCCGGCCGGCTGCGACATCGAGCCCGATTGCATGGTGAAGGCCCACTGGCGTCGCATCAACGACGCGGTCGAGGACGCGCTCACGGGCCTGTCGCTCGCCGACCTCGCCGAAGAGACGGCGCTGCCGCGCACGGCCGGCCAGGGGCGGTTGGTCATGCTCGGCCGCACCGCGACTGGGAAGTCCACCTAGCCGATTTCGCGCGCCGCCTCTGAAATTGGGCAGCGTGCTGCCTATTTTCGGCGGTGGCCGATCCCCTCCCCTCCACGTCCAGGGCAAAACCCGGAGCCCGACCGACGGGCAGAAAAAACAGAACCGGTTTAGTCCGGTCTTGTCAAATCGTACCGAAGACGTACTGTTTCGGTCATGGGTACTCAGGTCGAGCTGCCGAGGATCGACGCGGAGGCCGAGGTCCGCCTCGTGCGGCGCGTTCAGAAGAACGGCGACCCGGCGGCGTTGGACGAGCTCGTCCGGAGCCAGCGCCGGCTCGTCGAGCAGATCGCGTGGACGTTCCGCGCCCACGGCATCGCCGCCGAAGACCTGGTGCAGGAGGGCTTCGTCGGCCTCCTCGAGGCCATCCGTCGGTTCGACCCCGCGCGGGGCCTCCGCCTATCCACGTATGCACAGTATTGGATCCGCGCCACGCTCCACGAGCTCGTCTACCGCCAAGCCGCGGCCGTGCGCCCGGCGCGCCGCAAGGACATGCCCCTGTCGTGGAGGCTCCGGCGGGAGCGCCGCAAGCTCGAGGCTCAGCTCGGCGAGGACACGGCGGAGATCGACCGCATCTTGGCTCGAAACACCGGGACTTCGCTGGCGAAGGTCCGGGCGCTCGACGTCCCCGCCGGGCGCATGTCGTCGCTCGACGAGCTCCGCGACGACGGCTCGACGCGGCTCGACGCGCTGAGCGACGCCGGGCCCATCCCCGAGGACGTGGCGAGTGAACGCGAGCTCCAGCGGCGCGTGCGCTCGTTGCTCGCCGACCTCGAGCTCTCGGCGCGGGAGCAGGCGATCCTCCAGGAGCGGCTCTTGGCCGACGAGGCCTCCACGGCCACTCTGGCGGAGATCGCCGCCCGGTTCGGAGTGAGCCGCGAGCGGGTCCGCCAGATCGAGGAGCAGCTCGTCCGACGCGCCAGAGACGCCCTCGCCCCCCTCGCCGAAGCCGTCTGACCGGGGGAAACGGCGGCGCCGCCACCTTTCGACGTCGGAGGTCCACAACCCTTGCCTCACCGAAGGTCGTAGACGGTACAATCCCCGAGTGGGTCCACCCCCTGGCCGCGGTTTGCGGTCGCGGTCGGTGCGTGTTCGTGGGACAAGTCGGCGCGGGGCGCCAAAGCGTTGAAGATCCAGCCCAAGAAAGTCGATCTCCTGAAGCTTCAGCTCAACGCGGAGCAGGGGTTCGTCTTGTCGCGGATCACCGGCCCGATGACTCTATCGGAGCTCGCCGCGCAGAGCGGCCTTCCGGAGCCGAAGCTCCTCTTGGCGCTCGAGGCCCTGGCGCGTGAAGGCGCGGTCGACGTCGATCCCCCGTTTCCGAGCGCAGAGAGCCCCCCTCCCTCGGCGCCCGACGTCGCGCCGCCGAGCTCGCGGGGGCGCGCAGCCGCCGGCGCCGCCTCGGCGGGGCGGCTCGAAGCCGCGGCCCCCGCCAGCGCGCCCGGCCGCGCGAGCTCCGCCCCGAGCCGCCCTTCGGCGCCCGTGCCGGGCGTGGTGCGGCCGCCGTTGCCTGGGACCGGCAAGCGCGCGCCGTCGGCTCTCCCGCCGCAGTCTCCGCACGCGGCGGCGCGTCCGTCGGCGCCCGTGCCGCTCCCTCGGCCGCGCCCCTCGTCGCCGGTCGCGCTCGGGCCCGCCGAGATGCTCGACTTCAACCTCGACATGCCCGCACCGGCGCCCGCGGTGCAACCGCCCCCGTCGTCGTCGCCCGCCCCCGCCGCCGCGCCGGCGTCCGGGACCACCGAGCTGTCGCGCGACACGAGCGCGGTCGGGCCGTCGCTCACCGTGTACGGGCGCACCGACGTCGGCGTCGTCCGCACGAACAACGAGGACGCGTTCGCGGTCATCGACCTCGAGGGCGGCGTCGTCGTCGAGGTCGGCGAGCAGGCCGCGGTCGAGGGCTCGGCGCGCGGGGTGGTGCTCGTCGTCTCCGACGGCATGGGCGGCGAAAACGCGGGTGAGGTCGCGAGCGCGATCGTGATCGAGTCGGTGCGCGAGCACCTGCAGGGCAGCTACGACCCCGCCGACCCGGCCGACTCGCTGCGGCGCGCGCTCGACCACGCGAACGTGAAGGTGCAGGCCGGCGCCGGCGAGCCCGGACGCGAGGGGATGGGCGCGACCGTGATCGCCCTCCACGTCGGCGGAACCACCGCCTACACCGCCGAGATCGGCGACTCGCGCGCGTACCTGTTCCGCCAGGGCAAGCTCCACTTGATGAGCAAGGACCAGACGCAGGTCCAGCTCCTGCTCGACCAAGGTCTGCTCACCCCCGACGCCGTGAAGACGTCGCGCGCGAAGAACGTCGTGCTGCAGGCCATCGGCAAGCTCCCGGAGCTCGTGGTGGCGCAGCGCCGCCTCGAGCTCCGGCGCGGCGATCGGCTCCTCCTGTGCTCCGACGGCCTCACCGGGCACGTCACCGACGCCGAGATCGCGGGCTTCCTCTGGGGCGATCGGCTCGACGAAGCCTGCGACGAGATGATCGAGAAGGCCAAGGAGCGGGGCGGCAAGGACAACATCACCGTCATCGTCGCCGAGGTCGACGGTCCGGCGCCGCCCGCAGCCCCTGGGGAGGCGGTCGAGCAGACGCTCACGACCCTCCGTGCCTTCGAGGTCGGCTGAGGAGCCGGCGAGGTCGGGTCTTGCGTATCGAGCCGCGCCGTCCTAGAAGGAAGGGCTCGGTGGCGTGGTAGCCAAGTGGTTAGGCAACGGTTTGCAAAACCGTCATACGTGGGTTCGAATCCCATCCACGCCTCTCTAGCGACGCATCCTCGGTGACGGCCCCACGGTCGCGCCGGGTCCGCTCCTCCCCGGCTCGCGCCGGGTGCGCGGGCTTTCGCCGCGAGCGTCAGGATCGGCACACCCGCTCGAGCCGGGGGCCGAATCCGCCGACGAACGCGCGTCTCTCGCCTTGGCGCGCGGATTGCTGAAGGGCGTCACCGTGAAGCTCCACGCCCTCGGCCTCGTCGCGTCGACCGCGCTCGTGATCGGCCTCGCGAGCGCCTGCTCCTCCTCCTCCGGCAGCGCGTCGCCGACCCCCGCGAGCGACGCTGCGCCCGCGGCGAACGACGCCGGCGAGGTCGACGCCGAAGACGCGGCGGCGCCCGATCCGTTCGCCGCGCGGCCCTACTCGGTCTTCGTGCCGCCCGGACACGACAGCGCTCGGCCGGCCCCGCTCGTCCTCGCGTTCCACGGCTACGGCGACGGCGACAACGGCACGCTCCTCGAGAAGTACTTCCGCATCAAGCCGATCGCGAGCTCGAACGACTTCCTCTACGTCACCCCGGAGGGCTCCAAGGACAAACACGGCGAGCAGTTCTGGAACGGCACCGACGCCTGCTGCGACTTCGACGCCTCCGGCGTCGACGACGTCGCGTACGTCCGCGCCCTCGTCGCCGACGTGTCGAAGAAGCACGCGGTCGACCCGAAGCGCGTGTACGCGGTGGGCCTCTCGGGAGGCGCGTTCTTCGTTCATCGGCTCGCGTGCGAAGCGTCGGATCTCTTCGCGGCCGTCGTGAGCGTCTCGGGCGCGACGTGGAGCGACGCGAGCCGCTGCAAGCCCGCCGGGCACATCTCCGTCGCGGAGCTGCACGGGGAAGAAGACGACGTCGTGCTCTACGCCGGCGGGACGCTGAAGCGCGGCAAGATCAACGCGACCTACCCGAGCGCCGACGCGACGGCGGCGCACTGGGCGACCTACAACGGCTGCACCGGGCCGCGCGCGCAAGCGGCCACGATGGAGCTCGTCAGCACGCTCGCAGGCGAGGAGACGCGCGTGGAGCGCTACCCCGGGTGCACGCGGGGCGCCGTGGAGCTGTGGTCGATCGCGGGCGGCGGCCACGCGCCGTCGTTCGGGTCGAGCCTGGCTCCGGCGCTGTGGTCGTTCTTCTCCGCTCACCCCAAGCCGTGAGCGAGGCGGCGTCACTCGTCGAGCTCGTGCACACGCACCCGCGGACGCGCGGGGGCGGCCGCCCGCCAGTCTTGCGCGGTGCGCAGCGCGATGACTCGCCGCAGGAGCGCGCCGGCGCGCACCGCCGAGCCCTCCCGTGCGGCGAAGACGGCGAGCGCGAGGAGCGGGCCTTCGAGCTCTGGGCTCCAAGGCCCGTCTCGGTCCTGGATTTCCACGACGAGCTCTCGGAGCGCGATGTCGGTGACGGCAGTGTGCATCGGGTCTCTCCAACCCCCCGGGGTTGGTCATGACCACACGAACGGCCGGGGCGGGTCAGCCTTGACCCAGACCCGCCGAATGGAGCGTCTTTTCGGCGGCGAAGCCCGCTTCCTCGCCCGAGGGGCGAGGCGCACGATCAGCGCTCCGCGAGGGCGTGGAACTTCTCGTGCACGGCGGTGAAGCGCGCGTCGAACTGCGGGCGCCCCTCTTTCCCACACTCGACCACGAGCTCCGACGTCGCCGCGATGAGCGCGGCGTCGCCGGTCGCCGTCGCCTTCTCCTTCAGCGTCGGCGCCTTGGCGCACGTGTTCGTGACCCGATCCGGACCCTTCTCGGCGTGCCAGAGCGGCGCGAGCACTTGGTGGAACTCGCGCACCGCAGGCGGGAGCTTCGACTCCTCCTTGTGGTGCTCGCCGTGCTCGCCGTGCCCCTTGCCGTGCTCGTGGTGCTCGCCGCCGGTCGCGGCGGGCTCCTTCGAGCCGCCGCAGGCGCCGAGGACGAGGACGAGGACCGGAACCCAAGCGCGACGCATTTGCATGCGCGGGACTCTAGATCAGCGGCCATCAAGCTCCAGCGAAAATCTCGCGCGATCTCCACGCCCGCGCGAGCGCCGAGCTCCACGCGCCGCCCGACGGCCCGGCGCGAGGCTGTCGCCCCGCCGTGCCGTCACGAAGCTTTTGCGCCCTCACGGCGGGCGCGCGGTCGTGGTAGACCAAGCGGCGTGAAAATCCTCGTCGCGACCGATCTCAGCGCGCCCTCCGACGAAGCCGTTCGACAGGCCCACGCCCGCGCGAAGCCTGGCGACCAGCTCGCCGTCGTGCACGTCATCCCCAACCTGCAGCCCGTCGCGCCGCTGTTCCCCCAGAGCACGCAGCAGACGATCCTCGACGTGGCCGCGCTCCCCGCCCGCGCGGAGGAGGCCGTGCGCGACCGAGTCGCCGAGCTCACCGGGCGCAGCGACGACGCGTTCGAGGTCTTCATCGAGCAAGGCGTCGACTACGCCGAGGTCGCGAGGCGCGCCGCCGCCTGGCACGCCGACCTCGTCGTCATCGGCAGCCGCGGCTCGACCGGGCTCGAGCGCGTGCTCCTCGGCAGCGTCGCCGAGCGCGTCGCGCGGTACGCGACGTGCCCCGTCCTCGTCGCGCGCCACGTCCCCGACGCCTCCGCCAAGGGTCCGGTCGTCGCGGCGACCGATCTCTCGGATCCTTCGCTCCCGGCGCTCGAGGCCGCCGTGCGCGAGGCCTCGCACCTCGGCGCCCCGCTCGTCGCCGTCCACGCGGTCGACGCCGGGCCGACGAACCTCCTCTACGGCGCGGGCTTGCTCACCGGCACCGTTCCCTTCGCGCTCCTGCCCGGGGTGATCGACCAGCTCAAGTCGGCCGCCAAGGCCGCCCTCACCGAGGCGATGGACACCGCGAAGGCGTCGGGCGAGGCACGCGTCGACGTGGGCGACGCGGCGGCCGCGGTCGTCCGCGCCGCGATCGAGAGCCACGCGCGGCTCGTCGTCGTCGCGACCCACGGCCGAACCGGCCTGCGCCGGGTCGCGATGGGCAGCGTCGCCGAGGCGATCGTGCGCACCGCGCCGTGCCCGGTGCTCGTCACCCGGCACGTCGACCACGCTCACTCCTCACACTGACAGGACGGCGGCGCCCGAGACCTTGCCCGCCTTCAGGCGGGTGAGGGCGTCGTTCGCTCGCGGGAGCGAATACACCTCGTACGTTGTGCGTATAGGGATAGTGCTCGCGAGCTGGAGGAGCTCGACGGCGTCGGCGCGGGTGAAGTTGGCGACGCTCCGCAGGTTGCGCTCCCACCAGAGCGCGTCGTAGGAGAAGCCGGGGACGCGATCGAGGTGGATGGCGTTGACCGCGACGGTACCGCCGCGGTCGAGCGCGTGGAGCGCGGCGTGGACGACCTGGCCGACCGGGGCGAACGTGACCGCGCTGTCGAGCCGCTCGGGGGGCGGATCCTCGTAGCCTCCGGCCCACTCCGCGCCCATCTGCAGCGCCCGCGTGCGCTCGGCGTCCGACCGGGTGCACACGAAGACCCGGCAGCCCCAATGACGCGCGATCTGCAGGGCGATGAGCGCCGACGCGCCGAAGCCGTAGAGCCCCACCCGGCCGCCGGGGCGGATGCCGGCGAGCTTCAACGAGCGGTAGCCGATCACGCCGCCGCAGAGGAGCGGCGCGGCGGCGAAGTCGTCGAACGAGTCGGGCAGGCGGAGCGCGTAGTCGGCGCGCACCGCGATCTGGGTCGCGAAGCCGCCGTCCCGGTCCCAGCCGACGAGCTCCGCGCGCGAGCACAGGTTCTCGCGGCCCTCCTTGCACTTCGCGCAGGCGCCGCACGTCCCGCCGAGCCACGCGGCGCCGACGCGATCGCCGACCCGCCAGCCGGTGACGCCCACGCCCACCTCGACGACGCGACCGACCACTTGGTGACCGGGGATGATGGGTAACGTCTTCGCTCGCAGGTCGCCCTCGACGAGCTGGAGATCGGTGCGGCAGACGCCGCACGCCGTGACCCGCACCACGAGATCCCCGGGCGCGGCGCGGAGCTCCGGTCGCTCGACGAGCGCGAGCGGGCGGCCTGCGATCGGGCCAGGATGAGTCAGCTGCATCACCTGCATCGACGGTGATTCCATCATGCCCAACCCGAGACGCGTCACGCAACCGTTGCGTCGCGCGCGCTCGCGTTGCAGGCGCGCGGAGCAACGCGTTCGGCGCCGGCCGCGGCACCTGCTCGCCCGCCGCCGGCACGGGGTATGCTTCGGGAGCGGCCGAGGCCGACGCGGAAAAAGCGCCGCCTCGTCCCCAAGGGAGGATGTTCCGATGAGTGAGATCACAAGCGAGCTCAAGCACGACTTCAAGAGCGCCCTCGAGTCGCTCCAGACGCTGCGCGACGAGGTCCGCCTCAAGCTCCACTTGGCGAGCATGGACGCGAAGGACGAGTGGTCGAAGCTCGAGGTCGACCTCGACGAAGCCTCGAACGACGCGAAGGCGGCCACCGCCGAGACCCGCGTCGAGGTGGCGAAGAAGCTTGACGCCGCAGCCAAGCGGCTCGAGGAGTTCAGCCGCAACCTGCTCTGAGGGGGCGGGGCGCGGTCACTCGGCCTTGCCCGCAGCGGGCGGCGCGCCGGCCGGCGCCGCCGCCTCTGCGCTCTCCCTCGCCTCCGAGAAGCGGAGGCCGAGGCGCGCGAGCCCGACCATCCCGAGGAGGATGAGCACGAGCTGCTGGCCGAGGCTCCAGACGAACGCGAACGCCGTCGCGCGCCCCTGGTCCACGCCGAAGGGGATGACGAGCGCGTTCTTGGCGAACATCTGGATGATGCCGAGCCCGCCGGGCGCCGAGGGGACGGCGCCGCCGAGGTTCGCCATCACCACCACCAGGCCCGCCTGGGTGATCGTCGCGGGGATGAAGGCCCGCAGCGTGAAGTACGTCACGGCGACGGTGAGCGCCCACACCCCGGCGGCGAGGACGAGGCTCGCGGCGAGGCGCTTGATCGAGCCGACGGCGCGGAATCCGTCGCACAGGTCGCGGAAGCGGGCGAGCCAGCGATCGGCCGATTTCTCGCTAATCCGAAGGAGATAGGGGCGCATCACCCGCTCCGCCGCCTCGCCCTTGATGACGAGCGCGAAGCCGAAGATCACGCCCCCCACCACCGCCGCCGAGGCGATCGCCGCGGCGCGGGTGAAGGTCGGCGGCATGGGCACGAACTGGGCGAACACCGCGAACAGGAGCACCACCGCCCCGAGGTCGGTGAGGCGCTCCACGAAGACCGACGAGAGCGCCCGCGCCATCGGGACGTCGGTTCGCTTGGCGATGGCGTAGCAACGCGCGATCTCTCCCACCTTGAACGGGAGCATGATGTTGAGCATGTAGCCGATGTTCAGCGCGTGGTACGTCGTGCCGAAGGGGACGCGGCCGATGAGCACCGCCCACCGGAACGCGCGCAGCCCGTAGAGCGCGAAGGTGGCGACGAGCGCGGGGGCGAGCCACTTCAGGTCGGCCGCGGCGAGGGCGGCGCCGAGCTCGCGGAAGCTCACGTTCCACAGCGTGACCGTGAGGGCGATCACGCTGACGAGGGCGCCGAGGAGCGCCTTCTGCTTCGACTTCACCGCGCGACGGTACCCTCAATCGAGAGCTCGCGGAAGGAGCTCTTGGCGATTCGCCGCGCGGCGTCGGCCCGAAGGCGTAGAATCCCCGCCGTGAAGCGGGCGAAGGTGATCGTCGTCTGGGTGGCCGTGATCGCCGCCTTCAGCGGCGGAGGCTACGGGATCTATCGGTGGCGCGAGTCCGCGAAGCCGGCCGCGGTCACCTACACCACCGCCAAGGTCGAGAAGCGGCGCATCGTCGGCCGCGTCACCGCGACGGGAACGCTCCAGGCGACGGTCACGGTGCAGGTCGGCACCCAGGTCTCGGGGCGTCTCGCCAAGATCCTCGTCGACTACAACTCGCCGGTGAAGAAGGGGCAGCTCGTCGCCAAGATCGATCCCCAGATCTTCCAGGCCGCGGCTGCGCAGGCGAACGCGAACCACGCGTCCGCGCGCGCCGGGCTCGTGCGGGCCGAGGCGCAGGCCAAAGACGCCGAGCTCCAGCTCGCGAGGGCCAAGGCGCTCCACGCCCAGCAGCTCGCCTCCACCGCCGAGCTCCAGGTCGCGGAGACCGCCTTCGCGACCGCCGCCGCCAACGTCGACGTCGCGAAGGCGGCGATCGAGCAGGCGCGCGCCGCCCAGAGCCAGGCGCAGATCAACCTCGCGTACACCGACATCACGTCGCCGATCGACGGCGTCGTGATCTCGCGCAGCGTCGACGTCGGGCAGACCGTGGCGGCCTCGCTCCAGGCGCCCACCCTCTTCACCATCGCCGAAGACCTGAAGAAGATGCAGGTCAACACCAACGTCTCGGAGGGCGACATCGGTCGCCTCGCCGAGGGGATGGCGGCGTATTTCACCGTCGACGCGTTCCCCGGGCATCGCTTCCGCGGGAAGGTGAGCCAGATCCGCAACGCGCCGCAGACGGTGCAGAACGTGGTCACCTACGACGCGGTCATCGACGTCGACAACAGCGAGCTCAAGCTGCGCCCCGGGATGACGGCCAACGTCACCATGGTGTACGCGGAGCGCGAGGACACGCTCGCCGTGCCCAACACCGCGCTCCGCTTCCGTCCACCGCCGGAGGTCGCGTCGGCGGCTTCTGCGTCCGCAGGGCCCGCGGGCTCGGCGCCCGCCGCCGCGGCCTCGTCCGGCCGGAGGCCCCGCGGGCGGCCCTCGGCAGCGGAGGAGAACGGCGAGAAGTCTTTGTGGACGCTCGACGGGCAGACGCCGCGATCGGCCACGGTGCGCACCGGGCTCTCGGACGGCACGTGGACCGAGCTCCTCGACGGCGCCCTCAAGGAGGGCGACCTCGTCGTCACCGACGCCAACGTGGCCGGCAAGCCCGGCGGCGCGGGGCCGCCGGCCCAGAACACGGCGTTCCGGAGGATGTTCTGAGTGGAGCGCGCGGCGCACCTCATCGAGCTCCGCGACGTCACCAAGGTCTACAAGACCGGCGACGTCGAGGTGCGCGCGCTCGCCGGCGTCTCGCTCGTCATCGAGGCCGGTGAGTTCGTCGCGGTGATGGGGCCGTCGGGCTCGGGCAAGTCGACCTTGATGAACATCCTCGGCTGCCTCGACCGGCCGACCGCCGGCACCTACGTCCTCGCCGGGCGCGAGGTGTCGCGCATGAGCCGCGCCGAGCTCGCCGAGGTGCGGAACCTGGTCCTCGGGTTCGTGTTCCAGAGCTTCAACCTCCTCGCGCGCACGAGCGCGCTCGAGAACGTCGAGCTGCCGCTCGTCTACCGCGGCGTCTCGACCCGCGAGCGCGAGGCGCGGGCCAAGAGCGCGCTCGACAAAGTCGGCCTCGGCTCCCGCCTCGACCACACCCCGGCCCAGCTCTCCGGCGGCCAGCAGCAGCGCGTCGCGATCGCGCGCGCGCTCGTGGGGGAGCCCAAGGTCATCTTCGCCGACGAGCCCACCGGCAACCTCGACTCGCGCACGAGCGTGGAGGTGATGTCGCTCTTCCAAGAGCTCGGGCGCTCGGGGATCACGATCGTCCTCGTCACCCACGAGCCCGACATCGCCGAATACGCGAGCCGCGTGATCGTCGTCAAAGACGGGCTCGTCCTCTCCGACGTCCGCCAGACCCCCAAGCCCGCGGCGCCGCTGGCCGCCGCCGCGCCCGCGCCCGAGGCCGCGACGTGAACCCGCTGCGCACCCTCCGCATCGCCGCGCGCGCGCTGTGGCGCAACGGGATGCGCTCGTTCTTGACCGCGCTCGGCATCATCATCGGCGTCGCGGCGGTGATCGCGATGATGGCGATCGGAGCCGGGGCCAAGGCCCAGGTCGAGCAGGCGTTCGCGGCGATGGGCACCAACATGCTCATCATCCTCCCCGGCTCGACCACCGCCGGCGGCGTCTCCGGCGGCTTCGGATCGATGCCGACGTTGACGTGGGACGATCTCGCCGCCATCCGCACCGAAGTGCCGACGGTGAAGCTCGCCGCCCCCGCGATGCGCTCGAACCAGGCCGTCGTCGCCGAGGAGCTCAACTGGACCACCAGCGTCACGGGCACGAGCCCTGAGTACTTCCAGATCCGGAGCTGGCAGGTGCGCGAGGGCGCCCTCTTCAGCCAATCCGACCTCGACGGAGGGACGAAGGTCGTCGTGCTCGGCGCCACCGTCGCGTCGAAGCTCTTCGGCGAGAACCGCGAGGCGGTGGGGCACACGGTGCGCATCGGCCACATCCCCTTCACCGTCATCGGCGTCCTCGCCAAGAAGGGGCAGTCGGCGATGGGCCAGGACTACGACGACGCCGCCTTCATCCCCGTGACGACGTTCGCCCGGAAGATCCAGGGCGGCCTCGGCAAGTACCTCACCGGACAGATCTTCGTGGAGGCGACCTCGGCCGACACGACGACGCGCGCGCTCAAGGACATCTCGGTCCTCCTCCGGGACCGGCACCACATCGCGCCCAACCAAGACGACGACTTCTCGATCCGCAACCTCTCGGAGATCGCCGGCGCCCAGCAGCAAGGCACGGAGACGATGACGACGCTCCTCGCGAGCGTGGCCGCGGTGTCGCTCCTCGTCGGCGGCATCGGCATCATGAACATCATGCTCGTCAGCGTGACCGAGCGGACGCGCGAGATCGGCGTCCGCATGGCGATCGGCGCCAAGCCCGGTCACATCCTCGTCCAGTTCCTCATCGAGGCGCTGTCGCTGTCGATCGCGGGCGGGCTCGCGGGCGTGGCGATCGGGCTCGGCGTCGCCACGTGGCTGGCGTCGCGCTTCAAATGGCCGATGCTCGTCCAGGTGGACGTCATCCTCGTTTCGGTGGGCTTCAGCGCCTTCGTGGGGATCGCCTTCGGGTTGTATCCTGCATACAAAGCGTCGCAGCTCGACCCCATCGACGCGCTCCGCTACGAGTGACCCGCGCCGCGGGCGTCAGTCGAACGCCTCGAGGACGGAGACCGAGCCCCGCACCGCGCCGCGGAGGTTCTCGGCGGCCACCGCCTGCGTCTGCGCGATCGCGACCCCGCACGCGCCGCCTTGTTGCCCGAGGGCGTCGCCCTCGCCGAGCACGTGGGCCATCGCGCCGCCGAGATCCTTGGCCGGATCCTTGAAGCGGGGCCCGTAGCCCTTGGCGACGACCACGAACACCGAGCCGATCTGCTCGAGGACCACCGACACCGCGTCGAGCGATCGCCCGCCGCGCAGCGAGATCCCGCCGCCGGTGCACACCGCCCGCGCGACGCCGACGATGGCGCAGCTCTTCGCGCAGTCGGCGTCGCCCGAGGCCGCCGCCGGGAGCGCGTCGTCGCACGCCGCGACCGCCTTCGAGACCGAGCAGGTGCCGGCGCACATGCCGGCGCACGCGGCGGGCTCGGAGCGGCGGCAGGCGCCGCGGCAGTCGCCCTCGCAGGTCCCGAAGCAGGTGCCGGCGTCGGTGAGGTCGCCCTTGCACGCGCCGAGGCACGCGCCGTCGCACGTCCCCTTGCACTCCACAGCGCCGTCGCCGCTCGGCTCGCACGCGCCGTCGCAGGTGCCGGCGCACGGGCCGCGCACGGACTCGGCGGCGCAACGGCCGCGCCAGGTCTCGACCGCCCCCGTGGACGTGGCGCCGTGGCAGCGCGCCTCG